>JAFDXS010000100.1 GCA_018267795.1 Bacteroidota bacterium
CTTATGAAGTAGTTACTTTCTTCTTCATTGGTCAGGGGATTAATATTGGTAAGGCTATAGCCTATAGATGTATTGATAAACGAAGGGCCTATATTGTTGTTCCTATACAATGCGCCGTAACCAAAATTTGGATTACGGTTATAGTCATATAGACCCGATAGTTCCAGGCTTTGGCCTGAACCCCAAAGGTTGGCATCTACAACGCGTGCATGTATATGGTTCAGTGCATCTGAAGCCCCGTCGGCAGACAGGCTAAAAAAGTCTTTTGTGATAACAAGCAGATCCACCGAATCCGGATTGTTTTTAATCGGCTTTACAACGATGCGTGCATCATTAATATAATTTAGCGTACGCAGGTAACGCTCATTATCTGCCACCTTGTATGCACTTAAGGGCGTATTCTCTTTTACAAACAAGCTATTTCTTACAACATAAGCGCGTGTATTAGTATGTGCAGCATCTGCTATTCGAGAGGCTAAGCTTTTTTTACGTTTACCGGTATCTTCAAAGTTACGTTCAAAATCTAATGCCTCTACCTTTATGTTTCTTATTATTTTCCCTTCATAGCGCAAATAAGGTGCTTCACTTTTACCATTCAAGATAAGGTCTTCAGCAGTATCGGGAGTACGCTGTATAGATTTAACTGCCTTATAAAACAAAGAATTAATTAGTTGATGATTTGATATCCTTATACTGTCCAGCGTGCCAGGGTCAAACTTATTCTGCCCTCTTGCCGATACATTCAGCAAAAAGAACAAAACGCTATAGCATATAAATAACCACCTTTTTCGAAAAAAACTGTTCAATCTACAAGGATATTGTTTTTGTCACTAATAAACATCAAGATACTTTATTCTGCTCTAGCTTTAAGAATGACATGAGTAGAAATAATTTACTACAACATTCTATGACACTATAAGCAATACTACATAAATACAAAAACTATGCAAAAGACTAACAGATGAGACATAAGTAAAAAAAAGCGGCGTAGCAAATGCTACGCCGCTTTAAATATTATGCTTATGCGCTACCTGAGCAAGGTTATGTTACCCTGGTAATGCTGTACTGAACCATTTTTGAGTGTGATATCTATAACGTATACATATACACTTGCAGGTTGTAGTATATTATTGAATTTACCATCCCAACCACGGCCGTTGATGTTATCTGTCTGGAAGACAAGCTCACCCCAGCGATTAAAGATGTTCATCTTGAAGCCTGTCAGGCCACTTGATAACAATGAACGTGGGAAGAAATAATCATTTACGCCATCGCCATCTGGACTGAAGGCATTAGGTACAGAGAGGTAACAGTCATTTTGAACATCCACACTATCTGTATTAGAACAACCATCTATAGTAACGGTGGTATAATATATACCCGGGTGTCCGGCGGTAATAGAGGAAGAAGTTTCACCTGTGTTCCATACCCAGCTTGCAGCACCGTTACCACTGTTAACATGATCGTACAAAGTAATAGCACTTGAATGCGGACACATAGAGGTATCAGGGCCTAAGTACACATTTGGTATAGGATGTACTGTTATTGTCTTCTTCACCGTAGTATCAGGACATTGGCGATATTTAGCAGTAAGTGTAACGGTATAGGTACCTGGTGTAGCAAATGCGTGGCTTGGATGTTTCTCATCACGAAGTGTAGAACCATCGCCAAAATTCCAAATGGCGCCAATGTTACCTATTGGAGAATAATCACCATTAAATATTATAGACTGCCCCTGGCAAAGCACTGATAAATTTGTACTAAAATCTGCAGTAGCAAATGTGTCTATAGTAACAGATTTGTGTGCTGTATCGTAGCATGGTACAAAGTCGCCGGTAATAAGCATCGCATCATAAACACCTGTATTGCTATAAGAATGGGTTGATGTGCCCCCTGTACCTGTAGCCCCATCTCCATATACCCATAAGTATGATAGCGGAGCCAAGCCAGTAGAAGTAGCGACAAAATTAACAGGTTTAAATTCGCAGGTAGTATCAGGCGATACGGTAAAGGAAGACTTAACAGGGTGAGATAATACTAATGTTCGAGTAGTATTATACGAGCAGTTAAAATTATTGAGCGTTGTAAGCTTTACCTTATAAGTACCCTGAGCAGAGTAAATATGCGTAGGGTTTGCAACAGTATCCGTAGTACCATCACCAAAATCCCAAATGCTTGATACAATGCTGCCTGTTGAAAGGTTTGTGAAATTTACGGTATCACCATGACAGCCATAACGTATAGTATAGGAGAAAGAATCCACATTGCCGGCATTAACAATAACGGTCATCTGTGTACGATCACTTTCGCAACCTTTAATTGTCTGAGAGACCCAGAAGTAATATGTGCCTGGAACAGTAGTAGATGGCGAAGGCGCTGTTTTAGAACCTGTACCGCCGGTAGCAGCATTATACCATAGTAGGTTAATACCTGTAGCTGTAAGCTTTACAGGCGGAGCAAACTGACAATAAGATGTGATTTTCGCCGGAGGCGCAGCTGGGGTGCGCGTCGGGTTAAGCGTCATGCGTATAGTATCTGTAAAACATGCAGGGCTGGTACCTATTGCTGTAACAAATACAGGGCTAGTACCGACAGTTACATTGACTGTAGGGCCGGTAGTAGGTGTTATTACAGTTCCTATTGGATAAGCTGTCCATGTCCAGTTATAAGCACCACCATGTACTACGCTCACTGTAGAGGTACTGTTTTTACAAACAGAGGCAGTATCACCTGTAACAAGTGAAGAACTATCACCACTATATAACCACTTAGGCCTTGTAGCAAGGAATGCAGAGTCGAGCTGATCAATACTTAATATGTATGCGTAAGTAATAGCAGTACTATCGCCGGGACTTAAATTGCCCAGGCTATAAGCTAAGCCGACGCCCACGTCTGACGTTAATGAATCGTACCTGGCAAAAGAGCCAGTTTGATTATATAATGAATGTATAGGATCGGAAGGTACCAGGCTATTAGTAACAATAAATGCTTTAGCACGGCAGTCTTCTGTACCTAAGCCGCAATATGCCTTGGTATAGTGTGTACCCCAAGTAGAAACCAAGACCTTATTTTCAGGATTTGGAATTTTATATGAAATAACGTTCCTGGTAGTATAGTCGTGAGATAATGTCACATCATTATCCGGGTCTAGCGTACGCATGTAATATATGTTGTTCAATGTAGATGTACCTACGTTCTTAAGCGTAACATATACTATGAAATACACTGCACCACTATCAATAGTGGTAGTTTGTGTGATAGCTAACTTCTCGGTAGAACTAAGGTCGTATTCACCGGCCCAAACACCATATACCTGTCGGCCTAAATTGGCATAAGATACATTGCCACCAGTCATACTACTTGACGAATAGCCTGTAGCACCACATGTTTGCAACGAGCTAGTGTAAGCATCACATTCTGAACCGCCTACTTCTATACCCCAGCCTTCCTGTGGCTGACCAGGTAAGAAGTAATCGCCATAGTATGGCGGAGAACCTGACAACCATCCATCTTTATCAGGATCGGCCATAAAACCTACATTATGCGTACGTGTAATGCAAGTGTTCGCCGTATCGCAAGGATCATAAAAAGTATTACCACCTGTTCCGTCCACCGGCTTGGCGACATATGAGGGGTAAGCATCAATAGTACTTCCGTAACCGCCATTTTGGGCAACACCCACTTCTACGTAATGTCCTTTCAGAAAAACGTTGCAGGTATCCAGCTGAGCCTGTGCGCTAAATGCAGTAAGGCTGAGAAATGAAACTGTTGCGAATGCCTTAATTGGGTTAAGGTATTTCATGAAGTTCAGTTTATTATTATGAATAATTTTTTTCATGCAGCTAATTACTTACCGGTTTTTTCGAATGGAATAGTATATACCATATTATTGTTATCATCGTAAATATCGAAATGATAATTACCAACAGCAAGGTTAGAAACGTCAAAAGTATATTTATACCTGTAGCCAACATTACCCGGGGTCCAGCTTATCTCAGTCTTTCCTGTTGCGTCATTAACTATTTTACCGCTTAATACCTGAGGGTTAGCTGTGCTTAGTTTCATATTAATAACATCATTAAATGGCCTTGGGTAAAGCATATAGTTAAATCCATAATGCAGTGTTTGACCAGATACGGTTTTTAGCACCTCGAATGATCCGCCAATCATAGGAACATTGCCTGTTCCCTGATGATTAGGCGTTACAGTAACGCCAGGTGTGGGTACACCAACGCGGCTTTGCGCTTGTGCATTTGTTAATCCGAAAAAGGCGAGAAATAGTAATAATTTTCTCATAATTGTTTTTATGTGTTTATCAAATAATTCTAATACTTCAAAAAATCGGTATAATTACTATTTTTAGATTTAACAATTCTTTCAAAGTTAACAAATTGTTTAAAAAATAAAAACAAAAACATACTATTAAAGCAGTTAGCCTTTAATTCAATTGAAAAGACATCTAAAATGGGTCTTAAGGATGGGTAGTAAATCAATTTTTCTGTCAATCTGTTCAAATTTGATTAAATGTAACTTTTCAATACTTTAATATTCATTCGCTATTTTTAGAGAAATTCTTAATAATATTCTCCTTTTTTAGAGATATTACTTTTTATCCAAAGCTGTAGACATAGAAAAACTTTTTTGTTATTTGTATATTATGCTTACCTTTGCGCTCCAATTCTCAATATTGCTCTTATTTTAAGGTTGCATTTGGGAGAGTTGTTGTGGGAGATACATCAACCACATAAAACAATTCGATAACACCAAAAAGAATTTAAATGGCTAAAGAAATCACTGGCTATGTAAAGCTGCAAGTAAAAGGCGGCCAAGCCAATCCGGCGCCACCAATAGGCCCTGCTCTGGGTTCTAAAGGCGTTAACATTATGGAGTTCTGCAAGCAATTCAACGCTCGCACCCAGGACAAAATGGGCAAAGTACTGCCTGTATTATTAACAGTATATACCGACAAGTCTTTCGACTTCGTTATCAAGACCCCTCCTGCTGCTGTACAGCTTATGGATGCGGCTAAAGTGCAAAAAGGTTCTAAAGAATCTAACCGCACAAAAGTGGGTAAGGTAACCTGGGCTCAGGTAGAAGAAATCGCTAAAGACAAGATGCCTGACTTAAACTGCTTTACCGTAGAAAGCGCCATGAGAATGGTAGCAGGTACAGCACGCAGCATGGGCTTAACTGTTGAAGGCTCTGCCCCCTGGAGTAAATAATCCATTGGTTCACCTTATTTAAACTTAGTAGCAATGGCACTAACTAAAAAAAGAAAAGCTGTAGAAGCTAAAATAGATAAAAATAAAGAATATACACTGGCAGAAGCCGCGAAAATAGTGAAAGATATTAACTGCACTAAATTTGACAGCTCTGTAGATATGCATATTCGCCTTGGTGTGGACCCTAAGAAGGCTGACCAAGCAATACGCGGAACTGTAAGCCTGCCACATGGTACAGGTAAAACAAAACGCGTACTGGTACTTTGTACTCCGGATAAAGAAGCTGAAGCAAAGAATGCTGGTGCTGACTATGTAGGTCTGGACGAATTTGTATCTAAAATAGATGGTGGCTGGACCGATGTAGATGTTATCATCGCTACGCCATCTGTAATGCCTAAGATAGGCCGCCTGGGTAAAATATTAGGTCCTCGTAACCTGATGCCAAACCCTAAAACAGGTACTGTAACTAACGACGTAGCAGCTGCAGTAAATGATGTAAAAGGTGGTAAAATAGCATTCAAAATAGACAAAGCTGGTATTATACACGCATCTGTTGGCCGCGTATCATTTGAGCCTAGCAAGATAGCTGAAAATGCACAGGAACTGATAAATACGCTGGTGCGCATGAAGCCTGCTACTGCAAAAGGCACATACCTTAAAGGCATCAGCATGGCATCTACCATGAGTCCCGGTTTAGTAATTGATACAAAAACTGTGGCTTAATTGTAAAAACGTGATTGAGATTATCTTAATCCTTTAAAAAAACAAGAAATGACACCAGCTCAAAAAAACGAAGCAATAGAAATACTGAAGGAAAAATTCTCTCAGTATAGCAACTTTTATATCACCAATACCGAATCATTAACGGTAGAACAGGTGAACAGCCTACGCAAACTCTGCTTTGAAAAGAATGTAGAGATGAAAGTGGCTAAGAACACCCTTATCAAAAAAGCACTTGAAAGCTTTAATGATAACAAATTTTCGGGTGTGTATGATTCATTGCACGGCGTAACTGCGCTTATGTTCTCTGAATCACCAAAAGAACCTGCATTGATCCTCAGCTCTTTCCGCAAGAACAGCAACGGTGAAAAACCTGTACTGAAAGCGGCACTGATAGGCGAAGATGTATTTGTAGGTGATAACCAGCTTGCTAACCTCACTAAGATCAAAACTAAGAATGAACTTATCGGTGAAGTTATCGGCTTACTGCAGTCTCCTGCTAAACGCGTACTTGCTGCTTTACTTCATCATCATGAAGAAAAGCAAGGCGCTGAAGCACCTGCTGCAGAATAATAACATTGGCTTCCAAGTCGCATTATATTAAACAAACAATTTTTAAAAGTCTTAAAAAATCATAAAGATGGCAGACGTAAAATCATTAGCCGAACAATTAGTTGGTTTAACTGTGAAAGAAGTACAGGAACTGGCTGACGTATTAAAAGCAGATTACGGTATAGAACCTGCTGCTGCTGCAGTAGTAGTATCAGGTGGTGGTGAAGGTGGCGGCGCTGCAGCTGCTGCTGAAAAAACTTCATTCGACGTAATACTGAAGAATGCAGGTGCTTCTAAGCTGAATGTTGTGAAAATAGTGAAAGAACTTACTGGCCTTGGTCTGAAAGAAGCTAAGGAACTGGTAGACGGCGCTCCTAAGAGTGTGAAAGAAGGCATCAGCAAAGGTGAAGCTGAAGAACTGGCTGGCAAACTGAAAGAAGCCGGTGCTGAAGTTGAAATAGCTTAATTCGCTACATTTCGATAAGATAAAAGGAACCTCCCGCTTTGGGAGGTTTTTTATTTTATACCTTTCCAATGATTTACAAAAAAAAGATGGCTGCCATAAGGCAGCCATAAAAATATAGTAATTGTACCTTAAAATTAATTACGTTGGTATTCTACATAGCCATCGGTGATACTGGTGCCTGTACCCTGGAAAGAGAAGTTAGCCCTTATCCAATTGTGGTCTTCGAATACGTTCAGTGTGCCGTAAGTGGAATTAACAGTATCGCCATTTAAAACGTAGGTAGCTGTAGCATTTGTATTCATTGAATACAGACCGAGGCCATTATAATGAGGAATATCTATAATGATGGTACGTTTAGATGCGCTAACACCATAAGTGCCAATCATCTTAATTTCTCCACTTGATTGGAAACCAATACCATAAGATGATCTCCAAAGCACTGTATCTCCATTGATCCTAGCTACCATATAAACATCACCATGAGGGCCTAAAGGAAGATTGAGCGGATTTGGCACATTGCTCTTATCAACAGTTGGGCTCATGTCATAAGCACCGTTATTACAAGAATATAAGCCAATAAGTACAAGGGCGGAGAGTAAAACCTTCTTCATTAATAATTATTTATCCGTATAAAGATAATACGCAGATTAAAAATACAAAATATTATTTCAAAATTAGTCCATTATGTGTTGATAAGTGGACAACTATATTTCCGCTTTTTTCCGCTTTTTTC
>JAFDXS010000101.1 GCA_018267795.1 Bacteroidota bacterium
ATACGTAAGAGGTCTGACTGGGACTCGTAATTATAGATGGCTTTAATATAGGTTTTGGGCGTAAAAGAACTGATGGAACCAATATTTATAAACGGCACCAAAAAGCGCGGGAAGGACAAGTCAGCCTCTGCTCCTGTATTATATATATTGGGCCTGCGGGATGCCCCGCTATACTGCGCTTCAAAGCCACCATTCAGCTTTATCTGGAAAAGTTCGGCGCCTTTAAATGTATTGCGGTTCAGCCAGCTAATGCTGGCCTGTGAGCCTGCGCGGTTATCGTTTTGCGTAAGCGCACCTATCTGAAAGCGTAAAGATTTTTTAGGGTAAGTGGTAAGGTAATAATAGGCATCGAGCATAGTATCGGAATTGGGTGATACTTCGAAGCGGTTTTTTACAAACTTAAATGTGCCAAGGTTTACCAACCTGCTAAGTGATTTGTTCTGATCGGTACGGTTATAAAGATCGCCAGTGGCAAACAAAAGGTTGTCCGGAAAAATTTGCGGATTAAACTTTTTCTTTGGGTCTATTATGTAATAAGTCTTATACACTGTAGCGTTAGCCTTACTTGTGTCGTTACGGTTGTCACGTAACTTGTAGTTAGGAAAAACATACACCTTATCTATAGTATATATTTTATAGGCCTCATCGGGTATCTCTTCGTGCTTCAGGCGCAGGTAGAGGTTCACCCTGTTGTTGCCAACACTTGTGTCGGCTAAAAGCAATATATAGTCAGCCTTAAAAAAATAATAACCTTCTTCCTTCAAGCCTCTTTCTATCCTGTCCCGTTCAGCTTTTATCAGGGTAAGGTTGTATGACTGGCCGGTATCAAGTAAGGTTTGATCCTGAAGGTCCCTGATGTCTTTTGCAATACGAGTGGAATCTTTGGTTACAAAAAATACTTTGTTAATAGTATACTGCGGGCCAAGCACTACATCAAATACAGCTTTTGTTTTTTTGTGCTTTGTATCGAGGTGCCCTTGCACAGATGGGTAGAAGAAACCCCTGTTCTGTAAAATATTTTCCAATAACGACCTATTGAACTGCATGTCAACCGTGCTGGTTAATACCGGTGGCTCACCTACCTTTTCCCTCAGCCAATGACGCAGGCCTTTTTTCTTTTTAGGTGTGCCTGCGAAGTTGTAAAGCCGAAGCTTTATACGCATGCCCAGGGTTTTAGTATTGGGTTTAGGCCGCACTGCAGCAGCAAGATCAGATCTTAATACCTTATCCTCTTTTCTTGTCGCCTCCTTTTTATCTGTAAGTTTTACTTTTGCCCCTATATATAAAGAATCTCCTGCAGGCAAATGTTTTGTATTGCTGCAGGCAGTAAATAAAATTGCGATAACACCAACAATATATATTCCTATTCGCGTAAAGGTCATATTATCCTCGTCCTATTTTTTCGGCGCAGTAGTGGACTGCTCCTTCTTTTGATTTTTCTTCCTGAATATGTTTTTAAACTTATTATAATCAAGACTTACAATAAAGTTCAATCCCGTTTCTGTAACGTAGCCCTCCAGCACACCCTCGTCATAGTTCTTCCTGTAAGCCTGCATAGTGTACCTGCCATCCGCCGTTAACAGGTAGTCTGCTGCAAGGTTACTTGGTATTAAGGTACTCTGGTCGCTATTGCTGGTCTGCGGGCCCGCTAGTTCAAAATCATTACCTACAGTTAGTTTAAGCCGGTCATTCAGCAGTCGTTTCGATGCCGCGAGATTCAGATCGGTACGCTCGCGGTAGCTGCCGGTTGTATAGTCTTCTGACGAAGCAAGATCTACTGACAAATCTATTCCTTTAATAAGATGGTTTGCAAACTCATTAAGCTGCTCACCGATGAATCTGCTTACACTTTGCTTGGCAATAAAAGCCGCGCTGCTTGATGTGCCTGATGCGAATGGATCCTGCGCCACGAAGTGATTAAGTATCAACAACGCAAAAACCTGTTTGTTAAGTTCAGCCGTGTCTTGCCTTACCTGGTTCAGCTTTCCCTGCACCAGCTCCACGGCATCATAAGATATAGGGAATACTGTATTATCCGGCAGCGTGATATTGAATGTAAGAGATGGGTGCAATACCTGGCCTTTTATATTCAGCACTACATTGAATGGCAAGCGCTCCTTGTAATAATTGAGCTGCGATTGATCTGGTACATCCTGCTGCACCAGATCGTAAGGGGCCACATCTGCTACGTATATAGCGGTGATATTAGCCTGCATTTTTGACGGGTCGCCGGCGAAGGTGATACTGCTACCATCCTGTATTTTGAACAGGCGCTTAATGAAATTGTAATTAAGCTGGTATTCGCCACCATGCAATTCGTAAGTACCTGTTATACCCACATTGCCGTCCGGTGCTACAGAGGCATTGAGCGAGCCATCGCCGCGCACCTTCAAAAAGTCGCCCGAGGCTTTATCTATTATTACGCTAAACTCTGCACTTTTATCAATGCCTATATTCACATTTATATTAGAGCCTGCAGCAAGCTTGGTTTTCGTAGTATCCTTCTTTTGTGGCCTTAATATTTTGTAGCGGGCGGTATCCTTCATACTGAAGAATTTTACTATTCCTTCATTGCTTTCTATCTGCGGAGCAGTTTCAGGCATTACATAGGTTGCCTTAGTGCCCTTCAGTATATTCAGGCTGCCATCTACATCAGGTGCAGAGGGCGAACCTTTGATATTAAGATTGGTACTCAGCAGCAGATCGCCATAATAAGTTTTGTTATCGCCTGAGGTGGAATGCAATGCGCGCCAGTTCTTGGCAGTTACATGCAGGTCCATGGTCATGTTGGGCAGATCATTAGTGGCTACGCTGCCGGTGATGGTAGCATTATTGCCGGAGCTATCGTAGATGCGGAAGTTCTCAAACCGCAAACCGTCTTTCGTAAATGTAATTTTCTCTGAAGGCATTTTGAAGTAGGCGTTCAGCATACTTACAGTAGTAATCATCTGGTCTGTATGCAGCTCACCTGTTATCAATGGCGCATGTGCAGTACCCTGAATGTGCAAGTCGCCACGCAGGTAACCACTGCTATTTTTCAGTTTGCCAAAAGTAAGGCCGTCAACCGTTTGCATATTCAGGGCCTTAAGCGCAAGAATAAAATCGAAATCATTGCCATTTGTATTCTGCAAATAATAAGTGCCCTTAAGGTCCACATCGTTACCACGGCCGGTAATAGCTACATCAGCAGCCAGCTCATTATCTTTAGTATGGTTTACATCCACTTTCAGGTTGCCGATGGTATCGCCCATTACAGACAGATTTTGTATCTGCAATGTGCTGGTAAGCGCAGGTGTAGGCACGGTGCGTTCCAGCACTATATTGCCACCTAACACACCATTTGCCAGCAAAGTGTCAGAGCTTATCATTCTTGTTATATCTGCCAAAATAAAATTGCTGATATCTACTCTTAGAGGTGTATTAGGCTTTGGCTGTTCACTGTTTATCTTTATGTACTGGTCTTTATTATTTATCTGGAAGTTCTGCACATACATACCATTTTTAGCCAGCACTATCCTATTGGACTCATTTACCTGCCAGCTTTCATAGTTGAGTTTCAGACCGGGATGCAACTGTATTATTTGTGTGTCCTTGTCGCTTTGTAATGAGGCAGATAAGGCAAAGCGTTCTTTGCTTGATGAGTCAGACAGGCTCAGGTTTGCCGTGATTTGATTTTGATCAAGGTTGCCATTAATATTTGCATTCCAGAATTTCATGCGGTTCTGTGCAAATTCATCTACTGTTACTTTGTAGGTGAAAGCAGAGTCTGCACCGTTTACCAGTACCTGTGCATTGGTAATGGTACTGCCATTATATACCACCTGTGGCGCATCTACTTTCAGGTACAGGTTTGCAGGGTCCAGCATGGCATTTATATCTACCGTGTCCATATAGGTAATACCCGGCAGCACTACATGCAGCAGTGGTTTGTCTTCTATATGTGCGCTTACCTTCAGGTCATAGTTGGCAGGTACCTTGGCGCTGTTGCTGTCTTTTTTGTTTATAATACTTACTGTGTAAGGCGCCTTGCCGGTAGAATCTTTTTTCTTAAAGGCATAATGCCTGTTGATATGGTCTTGTATTATGGCGCCTATCCTGGTAAGTGGTGTATGGCCTGTTATAGTGCCCTTCATTACATCTGTAAAGATGACAATATTCTGCCCTGTATCCTGACTGGGACGAGAGGATATGTACATACTATCAGGCAAGTACTTTTTGCCGTCAGCTACTATTATCGGTTCCGTCCACATAAAAGTGCCGCGCGGGTAATCAGGATTCAGCTCAGGAAAATCTGCCTTGATAGTGCCGTGTATGCGCAGTTCACTTTTGTACAGCTTCAATGCCTGGAAATTGATGCTGTCCATTTGCAACCTTAGTTTAGCAGCAGCATATTTACCTGTAAAGTCCGCGTGACCATCCAGGTTTATATGCACATTAGGGTCGTTTGATACTAATTTTATTTCACCGGTTTTGGATGCTACTTTACCACTAAAGGTTACCTGGTGATAATTATATCCCTTCAGGTATGCATTCTCTATTACACCATTCAGGGCGGCATTCATTGTTTTCACATCAAAGCTTTCGCCCTTTGCTGCAATAGTTGCGGTGACAGTGCCCATCAGCGAGTCCTTCTTCAATATGCGCCCAATATTCAGTTTATCAGTGCGCAGGTGCATATCATAGCGTTCCCTGCCTTTGCCACCCGACATAGATAGGAGTCCATTGATGTATGCATTACCATCCGAGCTTACTATTAAGAGGTTAGTATTATAATCTTTTGTGGTACCTGCTATCTGGCCACTCACACCAAACCTATCCGGCAGGCGTAGTTGCTGTTGCAAACTTTTGGGCAGTAGAGGATTCAGATCATTGCGAGACGATTGCAGCTTTGCGATATGCAGATTGTAATTAATCTTATTGGCATCAGGCAATCCACTAAGCCTGCCGTTCAGTTGCACTTCTGTATTGCCAAAGCCGGAGAGGTAAAAATTATTGATATTGAGCGAGCTGAGATAACCCGCCAGCACGGCATCAAGCCGCAAATGTGCGTTATGGTTTTTCCTGAACAGCTCCTGGTTTTCAAGTGCGGGTACAAACAATAACACATCACTAATGCCTACTATGCTATTTTTAAGGTTCACCTTTAGCTGCATATTCTGCAAATGCGTTTTCAGAGCATCGAGTGAGGGATAATGTACCTCCAGGTGATCTTGCAAAACGGTATTAGCTGTTTGCAGATAAAGGTTATTTAATAAAGCTCCCTGCCTGTTGTATGCAAATACTGTTCTTAATTCTTTCAGATCAAGGCCGCTTTTTTCTTTAACCGAGAGGTGCTTAATGTTGCCCTCTATAGTATCGCCTGTATATAAAATATCTTTTGAGTTTAAGACAAGATTTTGAATATCCAGGTGGGAATAGTCCATACCTCTTGCCAGCCTGGGTTGGTTATTATTATCCAGTGCAAAATTCACATTGTTCAGTTTCACCTCGTTGGCTACTACATGCCAGCTGCTTTGCGGCAGAGTATCTACCAGTGTATCCACTTTTTTGGGTACTACTGAGTTTTTACCCATCACTATCTTCATCTGTGTTTCATCAAGGGCCAGCTGGTCGAGATTAATGTGCGCTCTTGCCAGGTCAAAGTTCTTAGCCGACGTTTTTAACCTGCCCAGTTGCAGGTCCATAAGCATTTTGCTAAGGCTATTATTATAGTGGAAAGCTATTTTTTGCAGATCTATATCGTCTGCTGCGAGTTGAAAGTTTGTTTTTTTAGTGCTTGTATCAACCTTTGGTGGCAGATAAGATGTATCCTGCAGAACAGTGGTCTGCAGGCCGGCCACAGCCAACTCCTTTATGTGGAATTGCATCTTATCCAGGCCCAGCTTCTTCATTTTCAGATTTAGGTGGTCAAGATCAACTGCAAGGCGGGTGCCACCTGTATAGTCATCGAAGCGGGCATGTATATCATTGAGCGCCAGCCGATCGAGGTTTATTGAAAAGGAAGAAGCAGTGTCTTTGGGATTTTTAGGTTTCGGTGATTTTGATTTACTGGTGAAGGCATCTATAATGTAGGTGAAATTGAAATTTGTATCCGGTGCATTCCTGTATATATGGGCATGCACCCCTTCCAGTACTATTTGCTGTACACTTACCTGCTTTTTCAGCAGTTTCAGCATGTCGATGTCTATCTTCAGATTACCAACAGCTAATAAGGTATCTTTTTTTTGATCTTTGAATAGTACGTTTTTAAGCACTATGTATTTTGGTAAGCCATACCCCAATTCCCCGATTGAAACCTCTGTTTTTAGCTTTCCACGCAGAAATGCCACGGCCCTGGTGCGGACAAAATTCTTCCCTGAGCCTGTGTTTAACCAGACTACTATACCCAGCAGCAGGACTAAAATGCTGCCAATTACGTACAGAACGATCTTCAGGAATTTCCGCATGTATATGGTACCCTATAAAAAACCATACCCGAATGTATGGTAAGGATATTAAATAATTGGAATGTTTTGCGGAATGATGCTCCCGCTGTAATTTCTTATTAACGTGGTACCAGAGTGGCGTGCTTGTCAAAAGTATTGCCGCCGCCGGTACTTATTGAATAGGTATATTTGAAAACATCATTCCCTATAGTATCTATATACCATTGCTGGGCTGTGCCTGCACCTTCTATGCCGGTGAGCGTAATGATCCTTATGTCAGAATTTACGGTGTAGGTGAAATTGATATTATAGATAGTGCCCTTGCAGTCTGTATCGTCATTGCCTACATAGCCCGTACCATCAGACTTAAAGGTGTACCATACTGTAGAGTCGCAATGCGTCATGCTGAGCGGTGGCGGCCCGCCGTAAATATTAGTGTAATACCATTTGTGGCCTGTGAGGTATAGTTTCAGATCGCGGGTAGGTGTCTTCTGGCAGGAAATAAACAGGAATATCGCAAAGATAACTAGTAAAAAAGTACGGGTGTATGTCATAGCAGATGTTTTACTATAAAATAGATAACTGAGAAATATGTAGTTTATTATCTGCCATATTACTTTTTGAACTTAACCGGAACTTTCATCCATACTTTCACGGGTGTGTTGCCTTGCATACCTGGTTGCCAGTTGGGCATGGCCCTTATTACCCGCAGTGCTTCAGCATCATATTCTTTGCCCATTGTTTTCGTTATCTCAGCATCGCTTATGCTGCCATCCGGGTTTACTATAAATTTTACCCAGGTGGCGCCTTCTTTTCTGCCGCCTTCGGGGTAGCGCACATTTTGCTGTACGTACTTTTCCAGGGTGTCGCCCGGGAATACCGGCATCTTTTCTACAAAGGAGTAAACCTTAACGTTCTCAACCGATACCCGTGACTGGGCGAGGCCCTTAATTCCGAATGCCAAAAAACCAAGCAATAAAAAATAACGCATTAAACAGATTTATAAGTTTAAATTTTCAGCTTACATACTTCTCCTGTACTGTCCGCCTACTTCAAACAAGGCTTTGGTTATTTGCCCCAGCGAACAATATTTCACAGTTTCCATCAGTTCTGCAAACACGTTACCGTTGTGTATGCATACCTGCTGCAGGTGCTTCAGCATTTCCTGGCCTTTCTCGCCGCTGCGTTTTGCAAGGTTTTCTACGGTATGTATCTGGAATTCC
>JAFDXS010000102.1 GCA_018267795.1 Bacteroidota bacterium
CATACGGTAAGTATGCAGTGGTGTACGGCCTTGTTTGAATTCTTCGGTACGGGCAATTTCAGCACCAGCCAAACGGCCGGAAGCTTTGATCTTGATACCTTCAGCACCCATACGCATAGCAGTAGAGATAGCCATCTTTACAGCGCGTTTGTAGCTTACACGGCTTTCGATCTGGCGTGCGATAGTTTCACCTACAATGTTAGCATCCAGTTCAGGACGGCGGATCTCCATAATGTTGATCTGCACATCATCTTTACCAGTCAGTTTCTTCAGCTCTTCCTTGATACGATCTACTTCAGCACCGCCTTTTCCTATGATGATACCAGGCTTAGAAGTATGGATAGTGACAATGAGCTTGCCCAGTGTACGCTCAATAACAATGCGGGAGATACCGCCTTTATTGATACGTGCATTCAGGTAAGTACGGATTTTGTGGTCTTCTACGAGTTTCTGACCAAAATCCCTCTTTTCACCAAACCACATTGAGTCCCATCCGCGGATGATGCCCAACCTGTTACCTATAGGATTAGTTTTTTGACCCATTCTAAATATTATTAAAATTGAATGTTTATGTTTTTTATGCGTTTTCAGTTACTGGTGTACGGCTATCCACTATTATAGTAATGTGGTTGCTGCGCTTACGTACTCGGTATGCACGACCCTGTGGAGCAGGACGCATGCGTTTGAGTACGCGGCCACCATCTACAAAAATGGTTTTTACATATAAATTAGCACTTGCAATGTCCACACCTTCGTTCTTCACTCTCCAGTTTGCAACGGCACTGAGCAACAGTTTTTCCAAAGGAACAGACGGATGCTTGGTGCTGAATTTCAAAGTATTCAGTGCATTTTCTACATCGATACCACGTATCAGATCAGCCAGCAGGCGCATTTTGCGGGGCGATGTAGGATAATTTCGTAAGCGAGCTACAGCTTCCATTTTGTTTAAATTAGTTCTTATACAATTTCACCTAAGGTGAAATCAAAAATTATTATTTAGTACCACTATGACCTTTAAAGTTGCGGGTAGGTGCAAATTCACCCAACTTGTGGCCTACCATGTATTCTGTTACATACACAGGGATAAACTTGTTGCCGTTGTGCACAGCGAAAGTCTGGCCTACGAAATCCGGAGTGATGGTTGAACGACGGCTCCAGGTTTTTATTACACCCTTCTTTGCTTTGCCTTCGTTTACTGCCAGAACTTTACGATCCAGCTTCGCATCTACATAAGGTCCTTTTCTAATTGAACGAGCCATTGGCTTTTTCTATTTATATTTTTATACTATTGGTATGTTGAACCCAACCTACCCTCTTTTAATATTATTACAGTTTTTTACCGTTCTTGCGTTGAATAATCAGCTTGTCAGATCCTTTCTGCTTACGGGTCTTAAGACCTTTAGCATATTTACCTGTACGGCTGCGCGGATGGCCACCTGAAGATTTACCTTCACCACCACCCATCGGGTGATCTACCGGGTTCATCGCAACACCACGGTTACGTGGACGGATACCTTTCCAACGGTTGCGGCCTGCTTTACCCATTGATTGGAGGGCATGATCGCTGTTAGATACGATACCAACTGTAGCCATGCAAGTGCTTAACACTTTGCGAAGCTCGCCACTAGGCATTTTCAGTACGCAATACTTCTCTTCTTTAGCGCTAAGCTGAGCATAAGTACCTGCAGAACGAGCAAGTGCACCGCCACGACCCGGCTGTAATTCTATATTGTGTATGACAGTACCAAGAGGCATATTTTTCAGCAACAGCGCATTACCTACTTCCGGAGCTACTGCGTTACCGCTTATTACCTGACCACCTACTTCCAGGCCTTGAGGAGCAAGGATGTAGCGCTTTTCACCATCTACATAGTTAAGCAGGGCTATGAATGCTGTACGGTTAGGATCGTATTCGATCGTTTTAACTGTAGCAGGAATATCTTTTTTATCGCGCTTGAAATCAACGATGCGGTACATTTTCTTATTACCACCACCTATGTAGCGCATTGCACGACGGCCCTGGGCGTTACGGCCACCTGTGCCTGACAGTGACTCTAGTAAGCTTTTTTCAGGAACATTAGTAGTAACTTCTGCGTAAGCGTTACCGATTCTCCAACGTGTTCCGGCTGTTACCGGTTTATATTTACGTAATGCCATTTTCTCGTTCTTTACTTGATTTACATTGAGAATAAATCTATCGAATCACCTGTTGCCAGAGTCACGATTGCCTTTTTGTAAGAAGGCTTGCGACCTTGCAGAAAACCAGCCTTTGTATAGCGTGTTTTGTTTTTAGCAGGTACAACAACAGTGTTTACGTCAGCTACCTTCACACCATAAAATTCTTCCACTGCTTTCTTTATTTCCAGCTTGTTGCTAGCCTTACCTACTACGAAAGTGTAACGGCCGCTTTTTTCCATCTGGCCATTTACCTTTTCGGTGATTACCGGCTTTATCAACACATCAGAAAGTTTCATTTTGTTATATATTTCGGGTTACGAAAAATCTTTTTGTTATTAAGCTTCTGCAGTAGCAGGTTCTTCGTTAAACATCTTAGCAGCGCTCTCTGTGAATATTACTACCTGAGAGTTGATCAGATCGTAAGTATTCATATCGCTCAGTACTACTGTTTTAGTGCCAGGCAGGTTGCGGCTGCTGAGGTAAACATTAGTATTGTATTCAGGTAATACAAACAGAGATTTTCTGTTTTCACCTTTCAAACCATTTAATATGGTTGCGAAGTCTTTTGTTTTAGGCGCTTCCAGTTGCAGGTCTTCAACCACTACAATCTTGCTTTCACGAGCCTTGTAAGCCAGTGCGCTTATTTTAGCAAGATCTTTCACTTTACGGTTCAATTTGAAACCGTACAGGTGCGGATGTGGACCATGTACTGCACCACCACCCTTGTATAAAGGGTTGCGGATGTTACCCTTACGAGAGCCACCGGTACCTTTTTGCTTGTGCAATTTCTTGCTTGAGCCTTTTACTTCTGCACGGCCCTTTGTATTGTGTGTGCCCTGGCGCTGAGCAGCCTGGTATTGCTTTACCGCAAGGTAAATGCAATGATCATTCGGCTCGATAGCGAATATTTCATCCGGTAATTCAATAGAGCGACCGGTTTTAGCACCTTTACTATTTAAAACGTCAACTTGCATGACTAAATTAATTCTGAATTAAAACAATAGAACCATTATGACCTGGTACTGAACCACTTATTAATATATAGTTCTGCTCAGGGAAAACTTTTACTACACGCAGTGCTTTAACCTTTACGCGGTCACCGCCCATACGGCCAGCCATGCGCATTCCTTTGAATACACGGCTAGGATATGATGAGCCACCGATAGAACCCGGAGCACGCTGACGGTCATGCTGGCCATGGGTAGCTTCACCCACACCACTAAATCCGTGACGTTTTACCACACCCTGGAAGCCTTTACCTTTGGTAGTGCCGATAACACTTACCTTTTCACCTTCAGTAAAGATTTCACAAGTGATAGCTTCACCAACTTGTTTATCAATGGAACAATTACGTAATTCTTTTACAACACGCTTTGGCGTAGTATTTGCCTTTGCGAAGTGATTGATGAGCGCCTGGGGAGTATTCTTTTCTTTGGCTTCACCAAAAGCGATCTGCACCGCTTCATAACCGTCGGTATCTACGGTTTTCTTCTGAGTAACCACACAAGGACCAGCTTCGATGATGGTACAAGCAGTTTGCTTGCCATTCGGCTCAAAAATACTGGTCATGCCGATTTTTTTACCAATAATACCTTTCATTTTATTATATTTTAGTTAAGCGCCCGATAACCTTTGGGAGGGGTCGGGATTAACCGTTTTATCAATTTTTTAAAGAACCTTCAACCTTTGCTCTTGCTTAACGAAGCAGGAGTTTGCTGTTACGCTTTTATCTCTACTTCCACACCGCTTGGCAAATCAAGCTTTGAAAGAGCGTCTACTGTACGCGAAGAAGAGGTATATATATCCAGCAGGCGCTTGTGAGTGCACAGTTGGAATTGCTCACGCGATTTCTTGTTAACGTGCGGTGAGCGCAATACTGTAAAGATCTTCTTCTCTGTAGGCAAAGGAATAGGGCCTGTAACCACTGCTCCTGTATTGCGCACAGTCTTAACGATTTTCTCTGCTGATTTATCCACCAGGTTATGGTCGTAAGATTTTAGCTTTATTCTGATACGCTGTGACATACTTATAAATATCTTCTATCCCGTAAAATTTGGGACTGCAAAGGTAATGACAATGTTTTAAACAAGCAAAATATTTTAAAAGAAACTTTTAATTATTTCCCGCTGATATTGACTTTGGGGCCGCAAATATACAAATTAAAGCCTTGGAAAAGGTCAGTAATTCGGCTAAAATCGTTGAAAACAAAGGATCGAGGGTAAGAAAACTGTTTTCAACCCGTTATGCAAAGTCAAGCTTTGTAAATGCACATTTTTCTACATTCTCTGGCTAAAATGCCCGTATAATATCAATTACCTATGTACTGTGTAGGCTGTTTTATCACATTTCTGTAACATTCAGTTAGTTAACTTCGACTTTCAGTTAAACAGAAGCGTTCCCATTGATACGGACAGCATTAAAAAAGACTTTTCTCATAGTTTTTCTGCTACTTATTGCACCTGGCAGAGCCTTATTTGCCCAGGATAGTGATAATGATATTGAATCCACAGACGGAACCGCTATGGCTAAAGATGTGCTGCATTATATAAACCAGCACCGCCGGGAAAAAGGGCTCCCTCCCCTGCAGTTAAGCCCGGTACTAAGTGCTATAGCCAGGAAACATAGCCTAAATATGGCCAGTGGTGCAGAACCTTTTGGCCACCAAGGCTTTGAAGAACGGATAGCTGCCGCATGGATGCAATTACACACCCGTGGTGCAGCAGCCGAAAATATTGCAGAGGGTGTAACATCTGCTAAAGCTGTGGTGAATCTCTGGCTGGGTAGCAAAGGGCATAGAAAAAATATTGAGGGGAACTACAACTTAATGGGCCTGGGAGTGGCCACCAGCGCTAATGGCACTATGTATTTTACCCAGGTATTTTTATATAAACCTTAATGGGGACAATACTGTTTTATAGCTAAGGCTAAGGCTAAGGCCAATGCCAGACTGGAAACCAGGTCATCAGCAAGGCAAACCCGTTAATGTAGTATTTACTATGCCAATTGTATTTAAGTAAACTGATCCTAAATATAGGATTAACTGATTTTCAGCCTTACATAACTGGCAGTCCAGGTAAAAACAACGCTAATGATAAGGCATATAAATACCGCATATTCTACGGGATCTTCCTGCCTGAAGGCCGTGTACAATGCAAGGCTTAGTATGTACGACACAAAGAAGTACATGGCTGAAATAAGTCTGTTTTTCATGGTATGGAGAGGTTTTCGTGATAATAGACGGCTAAATAAGGCAAAAGGTTTAGTGCCAACCTGAAAAAAATGTTAAGTCTCTATCAATTATCAAACTTAACCTCGAATATTTTGGGCCAGTATTTACCTGTTATAAACACCCGGTTAGTGGTTGCATCATAGGCTATGCCGTTCAGCACTTCCGGCGCGCCCTTTGTTGATGAAACAGGCGGGATGCCTGTACGTTGCCTTAAATCGCTTAAATCTATTTTACCTACTACCTTGCCAGTAGCGGTGTCTATTTTGTAGATATTATCCGTTTGCCACTGGTTAGCATAGATATAGCCCTTTATGTACTCCAGTTCGTTTATGTTATTTACGGCACCCTGTTCGTCTGTTACTGGTACTTTCTTTATCTCCTGTAGCGAATTAGGGTCCAGGTAATGCAATAAATTACTGCCGTCATCGTATATCAGACTATGGCCATCCGTTGTCATGCCCCAGCCTTCCGCAGTATTGAAATGAAATGTCTTTTCCAACTTTAGTGTTTTAGCATCGTAAACAAAACCTGTTTTCTCCTGGTAAGTAAGCTGGTATATCTTACCATTTAATACTGCCAAACCTTCGCCAAAATACCTATTGTCCAGCTTTTTCTTATCAAGCACTTTGCCGTCATCAAGCTTTGTTTTCCTCAGGTCCGACTCACCATATTCACCTGTGCTTTCGTACAGACAGCCATCTACGTATTGCAGTCCTTCTGTGTATGCTGTAGGATCATGCGGATATTCCTTTACCAGGGTATAAGGAATCACCGGCGTACTTGTACTTGCCTCACTACTGGCAGCAACATCTTTATGCTCAGCAGCAGTATTACAACCCAGCAAGGTGACAACAAAACTTAACAATATTATGGAACGCATATCTCTACTATACTATGCCTGCATAGCTGATGCATACGCCAGCTTAGGTATTTTTTGTGTACGAAGCTTTAAAAATTCGATGATCTCTTCGTCTGTTTTATACCGATCACCAATATTTACGAAATATTTGGCTAGCAGGTCATAGCGCTTTCTCACCAGGAAGACAAAAACATGCAGGAAGTGTATGCCATCGAATACTATAGCATCATTAGCTATATATTCATTAATGGTTTTCTTGAAATAAACAGGGTGCTCCGTCCAGTGCATACTTGGTTTTATGTGATGGCTAATGTGGTAACCATCGTTCCAGCATTTATGATTGTACTTTGTATTGATGCAGGTAATACTGTTTTTATACGCATTATCTGGATCATCGGCACCAATAAAGGCATGCTGGGCCCAGTTGCCCATCATCATAATGATGCGGGATATGACAAAGGGCAGTATAAATACGACAAGGGTAGCAGGCCAGTTTACAAAACAAAGTGCAATACAGCCTAGTATAAAAACAAGCTCACCCCTTACTGAACGAATTAATAGTTTTCTCCTTTTCTTCTTTATAAAGTAATTAGCAAGATTGAATATACCGATAAAGAAAAAACTGCCGAGGTACATGCCAAAGCCCCTGAGGGAATCGCGCTGATAAAACATGGTGCAGCTATCGTCATCAGGCATATTATTCTCAGGGTGGTGCATACCTATATGGTGGCTATAATAGGTCTCAGGTGTTTGGCCGAACAGCGGACCTAAGACCCATGGCAGATAATGGTTCAGTATCCCATATTCGCGCTTGAAAAACACACGATGGCTGGTGCAATGCAGCATAAGACCAAATGGGCCTTTAAATGCAAAATTGTTAAAATACAAGTATGCTATAGCACATAACCACCAAAACCAACCACTTACAAATGGGAGATACAATAGCACTGCAAGCGGAATAAGCGTAACAGTAATATTGATGGTGAGATAAACAAAGGGGAGATCTCGGGGGTCTTTTATCAGTGAAATAAAAAATTTATCCAGTTTCGATTCTTTTTCTAATTGCGCATATGTAGGGTCTGTGATTTCTGCTAAATACCTCATTCAACTATCTATTTTTATTGATATAGCAATGTATGCATAAATTTGATGATCAACTATTAAAAACTGTTAATATCCATACTTCTCCTTCCAGCAATGGCGTAAATATTCTCTTAGGCGCAGCTCTGCGGCATTGCTTCCAGGGTCATACAACTTAGTACCGGCAACCTTGTCTGGTAAAAATTCCTGGTCTATAAAATTGCCAGGATAGTCATGCGCATATTTATAGCCTTTGCCATAGTCCATTTTCT
>JAFDXS010000103.1 GCA_018267795.1 Bacteroidota bacterium
AAATATGCAGGTGTAACCGACCAAACAAAATCAAAAAAAACAGGAATTCCTGTTTATGGGGATGCTATTTTTATCCGCAAAGACATTATTGATTTGGTATATTAAGAATTCAAGTAAGATAGTGATTTTAATATGTTGCATTTATCCATAATTACTATCTGTTTTAATAACATACAGGAGTTGAAAAAAACTTGTATGTCTGTTGAAATGCAAACTCTAAAACCTTATGAACACATAATAATAGATGGATCAACCAAGCCAGATATAAAAAAATGGTTGGAAAGTGACCCACAACCAGAGTATAGAAAATGGGTATGCGAGCGAGATAAAGGTATTGCAGATGCGTTTAACAAGGGCGTGCGCAACGCGACAGGTGACATTATATATCTTCTAAATTCAGGCGATACATTATACGATGAGACAATACTTCAGCGAGTTTCTGATGTATTTACCAATGATGGTAGTATAATGTGGTGCAACGGGAAGTTAAATACGCTGAGGGGAGGCATATGGGTCCTTGTAGGAAAGCCTTTTGAAAAAGAAAAGTTATATCGGGGCATGCGAAGTGTCTTTCACCCTACTATATACGTACGCAAAGAGGTATACGAACGACATGGCCTTTTTGATGTTAATATAAAAATGGCAATGGATTATGATTTCCTTTGTCGTATAGCCAATGAAAAAAATGTTTTTATTGATTATCCATTAGCCACATTCGATCCTACAGGCGTTACTTCAACAAAATATTTAGATGCAATGGACGAAAGTTATGCCATATATAGAAAATATTATGGCAATAGTATCAAACAAAAGTTATGGAGTTGGCGCCTCACATTCTTATACTATTTATTAAAGAACCCATTAGGCAAGCTCTTATATAATATTAAAGTAAAAATAGGCATGCAAAATTGGTAAGAGAGCTAACGGATAGCAACCTGATTCTCCGCTTGTTCTTGTAAAAAATATTGATATGCCAATGCCAATCCTTCTTTCAGGGTCGTACTGTGCTTCCAGCCCATTTCGTGCAGGCGAGTGCTATCCATAAGCTTGCGAGGAGTACCATCAGGTTTCGTTTCATCATATTTTACTTCTCCCGAAAAGCCTACCACCTCCTTTATTGACAAGGCAAGATCTTTTATTGTTACTTCATCTCCGGTGCCTATATTCACAAACAACTTTCCATTGTAATGTTGCATTAAAAATAAGCAACCGTCAGCAAGATCATCTACATACATAAACTCACGCAATGGCGAACCAGTACCCCATAGCGTTACAAAGGATGCCTTTCCGATTTTTGCCTCATGAAACTTTCTGATCATTGCGGGTATTACGTGCGAGTTTTGCAAATGATAATTATCCCCTTGACCATAGAGATTAGTTGGCATGGCAGATATAAAGTTGCAGCCATATTGATCTCTATACGCTTCACACAGTTTAATACCGGAGATTTTTGCTATGGCATATGGCTCATTAGTAGGTTCAAGCAGGCCGGTTAGCAGATATTCTTCTTTCAACGGTTGAGCGGCCATTTTAGGGTAGATACATGAGCTGCCTAAAAACAATAACTTCTTTACGTTGTTTACATATGAAGCATGAATAACATTTGCCTCAATTATTAGGTTATCATACAGAAAATCTGCGCGATACGTATTATTTGCCATTATACCACCCACTTTGGCAGCCGCTAGAAATACATATTCCGGAGCCTCAATGGAAAAAAAATCATTTACAGCCTGTTGGCTACGTAGGTCAAGCTCCTTTGATGTACGTACAATTATGTTGTTATACCCTGCTTCTTGCAGCTTACGAACAATAGCACTTCCCACCATTCCTCTATGACCTGCAACAAATATTTTACTGTCTAATTCCATTACTCGAATTGATTTAGGGTACGAAAACCTGACTCTTTTAATAAAACATTCTGTCTAAAAAGCTCGATATCAGCGTGTACCATTTCTTTAGCTAGTTCATCTAGTGTATATATTGGCGTCCATCCTAGTTTTTCCCGCGCTTTAGTTGCATCCCCTAACAACAGATCTACTTCAGTAGGACGAAAATAGCGTTTGTCAACCTCTACTATTATGTCACCTATCGACACCTTTGCTTCTTTATCATGTATTTTTTCTACTACACCTATCTCTTTATCTCCTTCACCCTGGAAAGCGACTTCTACACCTGCATGCCTAAATGCCAGCTTTACAAAGTCCCTCACCGAAGTAGTAACACCTGTAGCAATTACAAAATCTTCAGGGGTATCTTGTTGTAATATACGCCACATAGCTTCTACATAATCCTTAGCATGTCCCCAATCGCGCTGTGCAGATAGGTTACCCAACCATAATTTCTTCTTCAGTCCCAATACTATCTCTGCTACGCCTCTGGTAATTTTACGGGTAACGAAAGTTTCTCCACGCAATGGGCTTTCATGATTGAATAATATGCCATTACAAGCATACATGCCATATGCTTCACGATAGTTTACCGTTATCCAATATGCATATATTTTGGCAACCCCATACGGTGATCGTGGATAAAACGGTGTATTTTCATTTTGGGGTATTGCCTGCACTTTGCCATATAATTCCGATGTTGAGGCCTGGTATATTCTTGTTTTTCGTTCCAGGCCAAGTATTCTTATTGCTTCTAGTATACGAAGCGTACCTAATCCATCAACATTAGCAGAATATTCTGGCTCATCGAAGCTTACTTGCACATGGCTCATCGCACCTAGATTATATATTTCATCAGGCTGCACTTCCTGTATTATACGAATAATATTTGTAGAGTCAGAAAGATCCCCATAATGCAGCTTTAGTCTTACACCCTTTTCATGTGGGTCTTGATATAAATGGTCAATTCTATCCGTATTAATAAGTGATGTACGACGCTTAACTCCATGCACCTCATATCCTTTTTTCAATAACAGTTCAGCGAGATAAGACCCATCCTGTCCTGTAATGCCTGTAATTAATGCCTTTTTCATTGGCCGCTAACTTTTTGAGCGAATATAGCTTTTTATATGCTGACTTTAATAAGTGCATTCAAATACTTAGCATAAATTACCTTTGCTAATATGGGCATTGTTTTCAGACAATCTATAAAAGCATCTATTATAACATTTGGTGGCGCTGTCCTAGGTGCATTAGTTATATTTCTTTCACTACAATATATTCCCAAGCAGCAACTGGGCTATACTCGCACACTTTCCAATCAGGCAGTTATTGTTGCTCAAATTTTATTATTAGGACTCAGCAGTACCCTCAGCGTTTTCATTCATAAATATAATGATACTGATCCCAAAAAGCCTGCTTTGGTATCGATGATTCTATTATTGCCAATATTTCTAATAGGGTTTGCTTCTATTATTTATTTTGCTTCGAAAACCTTACTAATCAATCTTTTTCAGCCACAGGACATACCTTTTATAAGCCGTTATTTTGCACTATTACCTCTTTATACCGCTTTTTTTGTTTATCAGACAATCCTTGAACAATACCTCATCTCTCAAATGAAAGTTGCCATAGCTGTATTTCTTCGTGAAATATTACTCAGGGCACTTAATGTAATACTTATATTCTTATTCGGTTTTGGCCTCATAAATTTCGATACTTTTATTATTGCTACTGTCCTTATTTATGTCATACCTATACTGTTTCTTTTCCTATTGGCGAGGCGAATAAAAAGTTTTAAATGGTCACTAAACTTTAAACTATTTTCAAGAACTGAGTATAAAGAAATGATACATTTTGCATGGTATCATAGTCTCTTAAGTATCTCTATCACACTTATAGGCTCATTGGACGTGCTAATGCTTGCTCCACTTGATAAATCGGGGCTTAGTTCTGTTGCTATTTATGCTAATGCTGTATTTATCATGTCTCTATTGCAAATACCTTACCGTGCCATGATGCCTGCTACTTTCCCTATACTTACACAGGCTTATGAGGCTAAGGACTATGCTAAGGTTAAGGATCTGTTTTCCCGCTCATCGCTTAATATTCTTATTGCTACCATTCTGGTAGCTATTTTAATAGGGTGCAACATTCAAAATGCCGTATCGCTTATGCGCAAAGGTTACGAAGCTATTGTCCCGCTCACTATTATTATGATGGTGGGCAGACTTGCAGATATAGCCACCGGTATGAATGACCAGGTGCTGTCCATTTCCAATTATTACAAAATCAATTTTTACCTTTCATTGGGTGTCGTGGTGCTAATGGTAGTGTTTAATATATTATTTATCCCATCTTTTAGTATTTATGGGGCCGCCTGGAGTACCACATTGGCATTAATACTCTATAATATAGCCAAATTGGTTATTGTGAAGAAACGGCTAAACCTCATGCCTTTTTCCTCAAATACCTGGCGGGTTTTATTGGCTGGCACTCCACCATTATTAGCAGGCATATTTATTCCCTATATTCTAAATCCATACATCGATACCATTATCCGCAGTATCGTTATATTAATTCTCTACGTTGCAATGCTTATCTGGCTTAAGCCTTCTGATGACATGCGACTATACATAGCTACCGTTCGTAAAAATAAACGACTATTTTAATTTGCGATAATTTATATTTGTAATAATATTCGTTATCAAACGATAGTGAATTTATTTATACATGTTGATAAATATCACTATGATTGAATAATAACCATGAAAAATATACTTTTAAGTAGGCATTTACGTTTGATTAATATTTTTTAATTGCAAACCCAATCATCTGCCTAACGTGTACGTCTATATGTCCGTCTATAGTAATGTATTTAGGGGCTGACTTTTATAATTCATCTTTATTGTACCTTTTATGAATAAAGCGATTTTTTCTTCATTTCGTCTATCGCTACTAGTAATATTTTCATTACTATTTACTGCTAATAAGTCTTATGCCTCGCATGTTTTAGGGGCTGATTTTTATTATACCTGGGTAAGTGGCTATACTTATAACTTTACAGTAGTCATTTATGGAGATTGTGCCGGTTCTGCCTTCCCTAATCTGCCAAGTTCTTCCCCCCAAATCATAATACTCAATGGCTCATCTCCTGTCGATTCCTTCTTTTTAACCGTACAGGCACCTACTGCCGGTGTAGAAGTAACGCCTGTTTGTGATGCATATAAAGACAGCACTACCTGCAAAAGGGGCACTATACCGGGCATTACAAAGTTTGTCTATTCCGGTAGCCGCACATTATCCGGTACCTCTGCTAATTGGAAGTTCTTTTTTAATGGCAATATGGGTGGCTCTTCTGCCGCCGGTCGTAGCGGAGCTATTACTAATATTGCAGGCGGTACTCTTACAGGCCTTATTGCCACTTTAAATAATGTTAGTGGCCCTAACTCCTCAGCAACATTTACCACTATACCTACGCCATTTTTTTGTCTCAAGGAGCCCGCCAGTTATAATCCTGGCGCAGTAGACCCTAATGGTGACAGTCTTTCTTTCGGCCTTGTTCCCGGTATCGACGCTACCTTTGGCAGCGCAGGTACAGTATTATATAACACTACGGGATACGTTTACTCTGCTACCAATCCTATACATGTTTCCACAGGCACACTTACATTTAGCAAATCTACAGGACAGCTCAACTTCTTTCCCGACATAAAGCAACAATCCATTGTCGTGGAACGTGACTCAGAATTCCGTGCAGGTACGTTGGTAGGCACTAGTATGCGCGAGATGAACGTTATAGTTCTAAACTGCAATAACCCGCCACCTACAGGTAAGATAACTTCGAATACCGCAGGTACCATTATAGATAGTACTGACATTAAAGTATGTCAGTCCGATGGCAGCTTTACATTTCATATAGATCCCATTAGCCCGGATAGCGCAAAGATGTCTATCACTGCTGCTGGCCTGCCTGCAGGAGCTACTTATACCATTACTGGTAACGGCACTAAAACGCCTAAAGGAACTTTTGCCTGGAATGTCACCTCGGTACTGCCGGGGAATTATACTTTCTTCCTCACCTTCCAGGATAGTGCCTGTCCGCTCTCCAGTAAGCAGACTATGGCATACACAGTTACGGTTCTGGCCAATCCTAAACTTACTTTTTCCCTTATATCAGGCGCTACCTGTGTCAAAAAAGCAGTATTTGACCTAACCCCATCCGGCAGTGGCCCATGGACTTTAAAAGCTTTCCAGGGCACTACTACAATATTCACTTACACAGGTGTCACAGCAACCAAAAGAGATAGCCTTGTCCCCGGCACATACACTTTCAGGATTATCAATAGTAACGGTTGTTATAAAGACACCTCCATTACTATAGCCCCGCCTCCGTCTATCTATCCATCTCTATCGTTTACTTTACCTACCTGTGTAGGTGATAGTGACGGCAGTATTACCATTACGGGTACAAATGGTGTAGCGCCTTATACCTATGCCATAGGCACAGGCACATTTTCATCCATCAATACTTTTACAGGCCTTAAATCAGGTACTTATACATTGCACGTGCATGACGCTAATTTCTGCAGCAAAGACACCAATATTTTCTTCACTGATCCTCCTGCCATACATGCCAGCGTTTTATTTACCAAGCCCCCTTGTAATCACTTTAATACCGGCAGCATTTCTATTACGGCTACCAACAGCACTGGGCCTTATCAGTATGCTTTAGGCTCAGGCGCATATAGCTCTACCAGTGTTTATACTGGCTTGTATTCAGGCCCCTACATCATTCATATCAAAAATTCGGTAGGCTGCACTTTCGACACTACAGTTATTTTGCCCGACTCAGTTAAAATATCCGCCATACTCACCCTTACCAATATTCTGTGTAATAGCGACAGCACCGGTGTAATATCAGTTAGTGCCAGTGGTGCATTTGGCCCCCCTTATACTTACCAGCTCAATAGTGGAACCTTTGGCACAAGCAATACCTTTTCCAATCTACCCGCAGGTACTTTCTCGGTACATGTGCAGGATACAGAGCTTTGCCATTTCGATACTACTGTAACGCTTACACAACCATTACCTCTCGCAAAGGCGCATACAGTAATCAATGTAGATTGCTACAGCAACGCAACAGGCAGCATTACTGAAAATGCATCAGGTGGCACACCTTCCTATACGTATAGTCTTAATGGCGGCACGTACAGCAGTACAAACCTATTTACGGGCCTCACAGCAGGCACATACACCATTGCAATAAAAGACAATAATGGCTGTATAAAAATAGACACCGTAGTAGTAACACAACCCCCACTCCTTACACTTAATGGTATTACCTTGGTTAACCCTTCATGCAATGGTACTGCAGATGGCACCGCAACACCTAGTGCAGCAGGAGGCACCACGCCATATACCTATGCAGCTGACGCAGGCACTTATGGCAGCAGCAGCACCCTCACCGGCCTTGCTGATGGTACACATACCATACACGTAAAAGACGCACATGGCTGCATCAAGGATACTATCATTACTTTAGTACAACCTACCCCTATAGTACCATCTGCATCCGTTACTAAATCTGTGTGTAAAACATTATCAAACGGCATTGTAACACTCTCCGCTACCGGTGGCACTCCAGGCTATACTTATGCTAATGGTTCAGGTACCTACTCTTCATCACCTACATTTACTCCGCTTGCAGCTGGCACCTATACATTCC
>JAFDXS010000104.1 GCA_018267795.1 Bacteroidota bacterium
CAGGCATTTGCTCAAAGGTTTTTATGTGTCCACCTGCTATCAGTGCCACCGTAATAATGCCCATTACTTTCTGTGCGTCATTACCTCCGTGGCCTATGCTAAAAGCTGCTGAAGATATTAGTTGCAAGCGCTTAAACCATACAGTAGAGCGGGCATAATTCAGGCTGCTTAGAAATAATGTGAAAATACTGATTACAATAAGTATAAACGCCAGGAATATCCACTTAAAGTTCTTTGTATCCGTTACCACATTCAGGAAATAAGAGTTATGGTGTGCTTTCAGCTTCGTCGGGTCCAGTTCCATTATCTGGCTCAGGAATATACACACAGCTATTATCACGCCTATTGATACCAGTTTAGGTAATATCCCTTTCCTGAAAGCATTGATAAACCACAGGGAAATAATAAAGGCAGCTATCATACCCACCAGTGGTGCCAGTACTATAAAGCTTATTGTTTTTATTACAGGTTCAGGGTTCACAGAGCCAAAGCCGGCATGAGCTATAGCAGCACCTGCAAAGCCACCAATCAGTGTATGCGACGAGCTGGATGGTATTCCAAACCACCAGGTCAGCAGGTTCCAGCCTATAGATGCTATAAGCCCGGCTATTATTACCGTCAGCGTAATATCCACTTCCTTCACAGTTTTGGATATAGTATTGGCTACACCATGGTCTTTAAATATAAAGAAGGCAACAAAGTTGAACATGGCAGCCCATATTACTGCCTGGAAGGGCGTGAGCACCTTTGTAGATACAACAGTGGCTATGGAATTGGCAGCATCATGAAAGCCATTGATAAAATCAAAGACCAATGCCAGCACTATAATGAATATTAGCAATGTAGACATAAAGGAGAAAAGCTACTAAGCGTATTTAATGATAATGGATTCAATAACATTTGCGGCATCTTCGCACTTGTCGGTTACTGTTTCCAGCATTTGATACAGGTCTTTTTTCTTTATTAGCTCTACTGCATTTATCTGCGCGCTGAATAGTTCCATCATTGCTTTGTCCAGCAGGTCATCTCCATCATTCTCCAGGCTGTTTATCAGTACGCATGCATCAGTTATTGCGCGTAGGTTTTTCATATTGCGCAGTTCATGCACACTGGTATGCAGGGCGTTTATCGATTTTGCTATTATATCCCCAAAGCCGCGCAGGGTATCATCATTCTTGTCGTTTATGCCATAGTTCACTATGCGCTTTGCTGCACCCCATATATAGTCTGCCACGTCATCAAGCGAGGTGGTTAGGTAGTGTATATCCTCACGGTCAAATGGCGTAATGAAGTTTCTCCCCAGTTCTATAAATATGCGGTGTGTTACCTCGTCATTTTTATGCTCCAGTGTTTCCAGGCTCTTCAGCAAAGCATCTCTTTCATATATGTCTTGAGAGTTCACCGCCTTTACAAAAACATTTGCCATTTCTACCAGGGTCAGTGATACTTCTTCAAACAGGCCATAAAATACCTTGTCTTTAGGAAGGAAAAACTTTACGATTGAGCTAAACGCCATAACAATTATTTAATGAAAATGTAATATTGAACAGGCGGCAAAAATAGCGTTACTTATCGGGGCTGTATAATGATAACGTAAAATTAATGATTTCTTAACCTTGGAATAATATAAGAGTTTTAATACAGGCGTACTCTCGGGTCCAGCCAGCCATATAGCATATCTGTCACCAGGTTCACTACTATAAATATTACAGCAGTCAGCAGCACCGAGCCCATAACTATCGGGAAATCAAACTTATCCAGTCCATCTACCGTAAGTTTGCCCACACCCTTCCAGCCAAATATATACTCCACGAAAAATGCCCCCGCCAGCAGTTCTGCCAGCCAGCCCGATATGGCCGTAATAACAGGGTTCAACGCATTAGGTAAAGCATGCCTGAATACGATCTTCGTTTTAGATAGCCCTTTTGCATAAGCGGTCCTTATATAATCCTGGCTTAGTACATCCAGCAGTGCACTTCTCGTCAACTGCGTAATAATAGCCAATGGCCTTATGCCCAGCGCCAGGGCAGGTAATATTAAATTTTTAAGTACCAGGTGCTTCCCGGTAAACGGATCATACTCCCACAGGCTGCCCGTCATATTTAGGCCCGTATATCCATGCCACAGGTATCCAAGCAGCCAGGCTATTATCAGCCCCGCAAAGAATGAAGGCATTGATATTCCCGCCACGCTGGCCGCCACCGCAGATGTATCCATCCAGGTACCTTTTTTCAGCGCAGCTATTACGCCAAGTAGTATGCCCACCACTGTTGCCAGTGCCATAGCAGCTATTGCTAATATTACAGTGCCCGGCAATGCTTCAGCCAGCACATTATTCACCAGTCTTTTAGTTCGGTAGCTGCGTCCCAGGTAGGGCCACTTTATGGCCACAAACTTTTTCTTCGAGATAGGGAAGAGCGCTGTATAATGATATTTTTCCGTACTCTCCGCATCCCTGCCATGCACCCCTATCGGCGATATATCGTCCAGGTACAGCAGGTAGCGCGTCAGCATAGGTTTGTCCAGGTTCATCTCCTTGCGTACATTTTCGGTAGTGGCGCTATTCGTTCGTTGCCCCATTACCAGCCTGGCAGGGTCGCCCGGCAGCACATTAAAGAGAAAGAATACCAGTGTCACCACGCCCCACAGCACCAGCAGGCTGTATCGTATGCGCCGTGCCAGGTATCTTAGCACTATTGCAGCTCCAGTTTACCGCTTTGCATAGAAATTCCCTTAGGGTAGTCGCGATAACTCCATTTATTCATTATCACACTATCCTTAATCAGCATTAGCCCGGGGTTGGAGCGCATCACGGTTTTTGTCACAGTAGCGTCCAGTTGCAGGAAGTCAATGCCCGGCATATTCCATTTTTGCTGCAGCGCCATAGCATCCTTTTTGTCAGATGATGTCACCACGTAAAAATTAATATTTTGCTTGCGTGCTTCAGTTATTATGTTGTGCAGCCTGTCCATGTTGTCCTCACGAGCGCTGTTAGCATCCCGCACAAACAGCAGGAAGGTATAGCCTTTAGCTGTCAGTATTTCCTGCGTATGGTCATTGCCATCATAGTCCGTAAGTGTAAAGTCCCTTACCAGCGGTTCTCCTGTTGCTTCCTTTATCAGCTTATCCTTGCGGTCCACAAATTTCCAGGTAGTGTCCTGCCACGGATAGTTCTGCGTAGTAAATTCTTTCTTCACACCATCCTTCTCATATATCATCACGCTTTCATACACCGCAGGTGTAGCGCCCGGTGGTATCTGCATTTCCTGCCACAGGTTATTACCTGCTTTATAAGCCAGGCAATCATAATAAGGCAAATGCTCCAGTGCCCACCATTGCGAGCCGAATGCAAAGAACGCAGTAAGTATTATTATAGCAGTATTTGGGTACTTAGGCAAAAGCGGATGCACGCGTTTGCGCATCGCAAATAGAAATATGCTCAACACCAGCAATACCACATCCTTATAGAAAGTAGCGCTGTTAGATATCTTTATACACGCACCAAAGCAGCCGCATTCCTTCACCGTCCCCGTAAACCACGCATAGGCAGTAAGAAAGGTGAACAGCATATTTAACAACAATAACAATACAGAAAACACCCGGAACGCAAAGCCCAGTAGCACAGCCATGCCGCACAGTATTTCAAAGGCTATCATCGCTATAGAGAAGGCAAATGCATAAGGCTCCATAAAGCCCATATGCAGCACTTCAAAGAATTCTTTCATCTTATATACCAGCCCCAGAGGGTCATTGGCCTTCACCAGTCCCGAGAATATAAACAAAACACCCACCACGATCCTCACCAACCAAAGGAAGTATTTCATATAGCTATTTCTATTTTATCATTTTTAGATTTGAAGAAACTATTTTCATTCTATATTTTCTCTCGAACAACACATCGACTTACAACTCTGAAATTTTTATCAATGCAAATATCCCATAGTTCACTATGTCGATAAAGTTTGCATCCATGCCCTCACTCACTATCGTTTGCCCGTCATTAGCCAGTATCTGTTTTATGCGTAGCAGCTTCACCAGTATCAGGTCCACGAACGATTGTTGCGACATATCTCGCCATGCCTCACCATAGTCATGGTTTTTTTGCAGCATCAGGTCCTGTACTTTTTTAGCCTCGCGTTCATACCACATCCTCGCATCCTCAGCGCTTAGTTCAGTATCGGCATCTGCGGCCATAGCGCCTTGTATCAGGGCTATTATGCCATAGTTCACTATGCCTATAAATTCGCTTTCTATACTATCCTGTATTTTTTGCTCGCCGTTTTCCTGTATCTGGCGTATACGCCATGCCTTTATGTATATCTGGTCCACTATGCTTATGGGGCGTAGCACCCGCCACGATGTACCATAGTCTTTAGCCTTCTTTACATACAGGTCTTCGCACTGGGCCAATACCTGTTCATACTGTTGCAAAGTGTGCGTCATTGTTTGCTTTTCGGTTTGCCGTTTTCGTTTATCTATGGCCTTTCTTCCTTTCCGCTGAAACATTGCTAAATTACAGCTTCGAAAACCATACATTTTTCTGTGAGTTTCAAAAATACACTTTTACCCATACAAACCACGCTTCAAAGCAAAGGCCGTATCCTCAGCCTTGCTCAGCCTGTTGTCATGGGCATCCTCAACGCTACCCCCGACAGCTTCTACACTAAAGGTAAGGATAGCGATAAAGACAGCCTGTTAAAGATTGCTGAAAAAATGATACGTGACGGCGCCGCTATATTAGATATAGGTGGTGCTACCACCAAGCCTGGTGCAGCACTCATCTCGCCTGATGAAGAATTAGATAGGGTCATCCCCGCCATTGAACTTATTCATAAAAATTTTCCTGATGTATGGCTTTCGGCCGATACCTATAATGCCGCAATTGCTAAAGAAGCTGTAGTCGCAGGTGTATCTATCATAAATGATGTCAGCGCCGGTCGCTTCGATACCGATATGTTGCACACCGTAGCCGCATTAAAAGTTCCCTACATCGCCATGCACATGCAGGGCACACCCGAAACCATGCAGCAGAACCCTCAATATATTAATGTAGTAACAGAGGTCCGCGATTATCTGAAAGATATAGCAGCACAATGCTACAAAGCAGGTATTACAGATGTCATCATTGATCCCGGCTTCGGCTTCGGCAAAACCCTGGAGCATAATTTTTCTTTGCTCAATGATCTGCACGCTTTCCGCATGTTAGGTAAGCCGGTACTTGCTGGCCTTTCCCGCAAATCCATGATATGCAAAGCGCTAAAAGTAAATCCTGAGCACGCACTCAACGGCAGCACAGTGCTCCACATGGCGGCCCTCCAGCAGGGTGCATCCATACTCAGGGTGCATGATGTAAAGGAAGCAATGGAAGTGATTAACTTGTTCAATTGCTTTTAGGGCGACGCTTATTTTTTATTTACCTGCCAGCCTTCAAAGGGCTTAACGGTAGCGAAGTTAGGCCCTCCATCTTTCCCTGTTCCGGGTATCCTTGTTGTTAGTATTAAGTCAGAAGATTTACTTAGCTCAGTAATAGTATCCCAACTAATGCCCGATAGGGGCACTTTTATTCTGCGTGCCCAGCCATCAGCCTGTCCCGCATATTGGCCCACATCTATATAAAAGAATTGGCCTAACGGCTTGCCTTGTACAAATGGTCCCGTAAATCGCGGCTCATTTGTTTTCTGTGGATCGCTTTTTAGTTGTATGCTCAGGCTAAATTGTAAATCCCCATCATCAGAACGTTGTGTCTGTATAGTTTCATAGTTACTTCCGCTGCCTTTTTGAACCGCGAAATCTACACCCGCAGGTGGTTTTTGCAGCAGTACGTGCAATGTGATATCCATAGGTGATAGTATGGGTGTCTATTTTTAAATGGTATCTCAATTTAATGAAAAAGTGTTTTTAATTTTTACTTTTTAATTTTGAATTCAGGGCCTTTACGCCCAATGTTGCAATGCCATCCAAAAGATCCATATACAGTGCGCTTGCAGCAGACTTGCTCATCGCTATTACCAAATTCATTGCCGGCAGCATTAGTCATAGTGCCGCAATGATAGCAGAAGGCGTGCATTCCATAGTAGATTCCAGCAACGGCCTTCTTCTTTTATTTGGCCTGTACAAAAGCAAGCAGAAGCCGGATAAAGAACATCCTTTTGGCTACGGTAAGGAATTGTATTTCTGGTCTTTCATAGTATCTATTCTCTTTTTTGGCCTCGGTGGTGGTATCTCCATTTACCAGGGCATTCAGCACATCTTAAAGCCTGTACCACCCGATAGCCCGGTTATGAATTACATCGTCTTAGCCATCTCATTTATTTTCGAAGCTGTCTCTATGATCATACCCACGCGACAGTTTTATAGAGAAAAAGGCGATCTTTCCTGGTGGACAGGGCTCATCCGCAGCAAAGACCCCACCATTTTTACGGTACTGTTAGAAAATTTTGCTGCCATTATCGGTGTGCTAATAGTTGCCATAAGTGTATTTCTTAATCAACAGTTCCACTTGCCGTATATCGATGGACTTGCTTCTTTGTTAGTAGGTCTGTTATTAGTTGGGGTTTCGCTTATTATAGCCAGGGAGAGCCGCAGTCTGCTTATGGGCGAGGGCATTGCCGATGAGAACCGCAAAAGAATAATTGCATTGGTAGAGAAAGACGATGATATAGATCGGGTAATAAACATACACTCCATCTACCAGTCTCCCGATGAAATCATACTCATGCTTATAGTGGCATTTAAAGACGGTCTCGAAACCGAAAATATCAACAAGGCTATCGATCGCCTCAGCAAAAAAATAAAAAAAGATTTCCCCCGCGTCCGCTACATCATGATAGAACCGCATGGTCTGGCGCAACGAGCATCGGTTTAAGATTTGCAAATATTTTTATGTATTAATTACTGATGTCAATTATAAGCGGTAGAGACTGTAATGGTAATCCTTCCCTGATTCACCAGCCAACAAGCTTACGTCGGTTAAAAAGCTCATTAATGTGCGTTTCGCAATAATCTTTTGCTATCACTTTTTATTTCTAATTTCCAAAACCCTTGCTTTTGTTAAGCCTTTTGCATAAGTTTATAGGGTTACATGAATTATCGACCATAAATAAGCTAATAAACTGTGTCTTGCTCACGGTTGGGAATAGCATTTGTGGCAAATAAAGGGGGCTTCTATGTTAAATAAACTACTGCTTCAGCAGGTAAAAGACTGTTTGCAAAATTCCAATGGTTTACCTGCTAATGTTAGAGATCTTTTAGAAGCTATAAGTGCTTCCGCCGCGCAATCTGATATTGAAGGAGAAAGAATACAGCAAAGTATTCATCTGAAAACATCACAGAGAATAGCGAAAATCGGTAGCTGGGAAATGGATATGCCTGATCCCGAAGATCTCACCCAGAATAGACATTACTGGTCTGCAGAAACCTATCGCATATTTGGCTTTCCTCCTGGTTCCACCATAGATAATGAATCATTTTATAGCCGCATACCTGCTGAAGATCAACAGCATATAAAAACGGTTATGGAGAATGCGTTGGCTACAGGCAGTATATACGACGTTACCCATCGGCTTAT
>JAFDXS010000105.1 GCA_018267795.1 Bacteroidota bacterium
GCTTTCGGCGTGCGCTCTGCGGGTGGGATATTGCTACTAGGGGATGTAGGTTTGTTTTTACTGCTTTATTACTTTTTCAATAAGGACTTCAAAGCCCGTCTGCAAGCGGATAACAACAGGCTGCTAAGCAGGGTACTTATATCCCTATTTGCGGCGCTTTTGGCAGGTTATATAATAGGCTTGATATGCTGGCCATGGGGCTTGCAAAGCCCTATAGCGCACCCGCTGGAGTCGCTGAAGGGTATGACCAATCGTGAAACGTATATGCGCGTACTGTTTGACGGAAGCTATTACATGAATAATGCAATGCCCTGGTACTATGAGTTTAAATGGATTTTTATATCAAACCCATTAGTAGTGCTTGTGGGTGTAATACTGGGATTAGTACTGGTGACGAAGCTGAAAAGAGACTACGGTTTATTCTTTGTAGGCTTTGTTATCTTTTCAGCATTCTTCCCGTTGCTGTATATGATCTATAAACACTCTACAGTGTACGATACATGGCGCCATGTGTTCTTTGTTTATCCATTCTGGGTTATACTGGCTGCCTTAGGCTGGGATGCAACACGACAGTTTATAAAAAAGGAAAGCCTGCAATTGTTACCAATGGGTATAGCGATACTTGGTTTGCTGCCTGTAGTAGTATGGACCGTGCGCAGTCATCCTAACCAGTGTGTATATTTTAACGAATTAGTGGGCGGTGTAAAGGGTGCGTACGGTAATTATGACCTGGACTACTACCAGAATACACAAAAACAACAGGCGGAATGGATAATACACAATATACCACACCCGCCTGCAGGGCAAAGAGTAAAGGTGCGTTCTAATATGAGTGGTATGGATAATGCTTTTAAAGCAGATAGTAGCTGGATAGATGCAGGATATACAAGATATAATGATAGGAATTCGAAGGAATGGGATTACTATATAGATAACCCAAGGTATGTATCGGCGGAAGCGCTGCAAAATGATAAATGGCCACCGCAGAATGTGGTACATACTGTGTCTGTAGATGGGGTGCCACTGTCTGTAGTGATACAACAGAAGAGCAAAGCTGGTGCTGAAGCAAGTGCCGCACTACAGCGAAAAGATTATATTACTGCTGCACAGAAATATGCAGAATATGTAAAGACTGATACCACTGATGATAATATATATGCCGACTATGCAATAGCCTTGGCCAATACATCGCAAATAGATGCAGCTATTGGCGCTATAAAGAGAGCAACTGATATAGATGCAGGCAATGCACAGTATTTTCAAATATTGGCCCAGCTATACCAGGCAAAAGGTGACAATGCAAATGCGCAACAAGCAAATGCAGCTGCTCAATCTATATTACTAAAGCAACAAGAATTGCAAGGCGGCGCGCAAGTAGAATAAATGAAGATGTGGTATAAAATTAGAAAGGACATTCCAGTTGAAAAGCTCTTTTAAATTTTATGGCTTGTATGCCGTTTGTGTATGTATTTCAGTGCCGATCTGCGGGTTATAAATAGTATTTTGACCGTAAGTGTTTTTTGCTGTTTGATTGGTTTTGGTATCTGTATCAGAATGCTGTATGGCGAGTAACAAAACCACAATAATGTAGATGCTTAACAAGGTGGCTGTAAGCCATTTAGAGCCTGCCTCCTGGCGAGGGGATAATCGGTGCATCATAACGCTACTATTTCATATTAACAATTCGAAATATCCAGCTTTCTTCAAAAGGAAAACTATATTCCTTTACTCCAAAAATTAAGCCAAATTCATTGCTTAGCCTTCCACTAAGCAGATATAACGTAAGTGAAATAGTATTATTGCATGATTTGTTAAAAAAAATAAAAAGAGCCAATTATTTTTTTAGCCAGCTTTCGATAGCGGCCTGGTTAAGGTTGACATAAGTGCTCTGGGCCTCTACCCAGCCGTTATTCACCCAATCTATAACCGGCCATGCAAAGCCGGCCAGCCTGAAGAAATTCTTTTCATCAAGACGGCAATAAGGTATATTCTGTGCCTTTGTTTTTTGCCAGAATTCATCGAGGGGATGGGTGCCGCCCAATATCATAAAGAAATGAAGTGAAGTGTCTTTTTCTTTCATTAGATGCATTTTGTAGGCAGCCATCTGGCAGTGCGGGCATGTAGGGCTAAAGAAAGTGATAATATACTTGCCTTTAGTAAGGTCCATAGCAGGCATGTCGTTTTTGCCGGGAGCATACAAGGCTGACAAGTCAAGATGGAAGCGGCCTTTTTGAAGCCATGCCGGCTGCTGCGATGGGATAGGGAAGGCAATATATGGTGTAACTAATGTGGCAATGAGTAATAAAGATGCTGCAAGATTGTTGAAACGTATATGCCAGCCGTGATGAAAACGCGTGAGTATGAACAAACAAACAATCAGTATTACATTTTTTATCAATGAAGTAGAGGGACTCATCCAGATAGCGTCGCCGAAACAGCCACAGTTAACCTTATCGCCTGCAGTTATCCATAGGTATATAAGATACAGGCTAAATATGGAGGTAAGAGCCAGAGCTGCTTTAAATACCCAGTTATTTCGGCCAAAGAGGTGTAGTACCATAAGGCCACCGAGCGCTGCCTCTAAACCTATGAAAAAGCGAGAAGCGACAGCAGCTAATGACCAAGGTAGATGAACAAACTCAACCATGGTATATTCAAAGCTTTCAAGGCTTTGTGTGCTATAAACTTTGGTGTAGGCTGAATAAAGGAATACTGCGCCTACGATAATAGAAAGCAGTACCAGGAGTATAGAGAAAAATTTACGCATAATGTAATAAGGAGAAGAGCTTAATAAGGAGCCCGTTCAAAAGTAAATAAAGTTAGTTAAAAGAACAGCTTACGTTAGAAGCACCGCCAACGGAATAGACGTTTTGCGTAGTATCGCATTGCTGCTGAGCGATGCTTTTCTTTTCTTTGGGCAAGCTCGTTTTGGTGGTGTAGGCTTGTGTGTTAATAATATAGCTACAGGTGCAGGTATAATTGCCAGTGGGATCAGAGTCGGTTTTATGGCATGAAGTGCAAATGAGTACGATAAAGATTGAGAAGAAGAATTGTTTCATTATTGGCTAATGATTTAGCTTCCTTAAATATAGGAAAACTATCTAAATTTTAATGCCCCCTCGTCCAGACTTGACATGAGTCTAAACCATTATGAGCAGCCATTGAATCACATTGAGGCAGGAAATCTTTTGCAGACGGCTTAAACTTTATTCCCAAATCGTACATGTCTGTCTGGTTATTTTTTCCATAGCAATAACATAATACATCTTCTTTTTTACTACAAGACAACATAAATAACAGGCAAGCAACAATTAGGGCTGGTTTCATAAAGGGTAATTTCGCTTAATAACGCAATTATTGAATGCTTATTGTAACGGTAATGCTGGTAGATTAAGTTGTAAGTAATAAATTATTTTATTGATATAAAAAAGGACATCACAGATTGATGTCCTTTTTAGTAAAAAACAAAGAAAATTTACTTGAGCGAACAAGTAGCAGAACTATCAACCTGACGCAAGTTTGTTTGATTTGCGTTACATCCGGTAGTAGCATCGGCCTTCTTAGCGTTCGGGTAAGTAAAAGATTGTGTCGTATCAACACCAGTAAAGGGATTGTGGAAACTACATGTGCAAGTATACGTACCTGTATCACTGCTTGATTTTTTGCAAGATGCAAACGACAAAAGACCAAAGGTCGCAATTACTGCGATCGGGATTAATTTTTTCATGTGGTATAAATTGTTTTATGGGCATAAAAATAATAGCCATTTTTTATTTTCATAATCTATGAGTTATATTCATAGTAATAATTTTAAATATTTTAATTTTTATCACTTATATTTTTCTATTTATTAGGTGAATGTGAGATAGTGCATTTGAATATTTATTTCTTATACATGAAAAAGGCTACTCAAATTGAATAGCCTAAATCGAAAATTTGGTATAAGAGGTATTATAGATGACAAGTGGTGCCTCCGGGCAAAGAGCTATTGGCCTGATCTTCATAGTTGTTGCACTCGCGTTTTGCCTGATTGTAGGTTTCGTTGGAGATGCTATGTGTTTCTGTAGTTGAACCTGTTGCCACTACTGTAGTGCAAGTACAGGTGTAATCTTTTTTGCATGAAGCGAATGCCAGTGTGCCTAATAAAGCTGCTACGATAAAAATCCTATTCTGTTTCATAAAAATTAATGTTAGTCCATAGGTGACTCAATAACTTTTATGCCAACAAGCGAGCGGAATTACTTATCGTATTCTATGATAAAGTATAATTGATTGTTTTCGTTTATATCATTCCATTCACCTGCTTTCCCTAATTCACCGGAGTTTTTGGGCCAGGGAGCCAGTCCTATGGCTGCGGCATTTTGCTTCCCGCCTGAATTGTCAGGTTCATTTGGCTTAGCTGAGGAAGCACGACCCCAGTTTTCATAGGCATTATTTATTGCTTGTCCGTTTCCTTTGCCGTGCATGCCCTCACCATTCCAAAAGGGTTTTCCATTACCTGTATTTGCGCCGTCCCACACCCAATTGCCTTCGTGCGCTCTATCTGTTGCACCGATCCAGATGTACGCAACGTTGCCTGCATCTTTAGCCTGTGTATAGGACGGGGAGATGCCGCTTTTTTGTATTGCATCATAAATAGCTACTTGCTCTGCCTGATCCTCTATCTCTACCAGGTGGCCATTTTTACTGTATGCGAACATGGCCGCATCGGTCCATGTCTTTTTCTCTTTTACTATTTCATATCTCTTGCCGTTGAAGGTAAATTTGTAATTTGCGGCTGTGCAGTATTGAAAGGCGATAAGCATAGGACCGAAAAGCAGTATTTTTTTCATGATAGTTGTTTTTTATTGAACCGGATAAAAATCATTCCGATCAAGGACAATTTTAAGCTGTTAGAATATAAATTAGACAGTTTTAGAATACAAGCAACCCAACATTGAAAAGATTGCTATTTCTTAAATGTTTATATTGCAATGAGTGTGGAAAAATAGTTGAGGCTTTAGAATAATATTGTTATTTTTATTTTGTTGATTACCATTTGATTATATTTATTGTAAAAAAGTATTTATTTTTATAAAAGACGGAAGTAAGATTTTTTATAAAACTTGGAATATTTTTTGCTCTTTCAGGGACTCTTCGTATATTTGCTTCCCCTTTTCGGGGCTGCTAGCACGTGCACAAATTATTATTGATTAAATTTTGTTAATACAGATGTAACCTGTACTAAAAGTTGATGCTTTTAGGACGGGATTTTGTTGTTTGTAAAAATAGGAGTTTTTATATATTATGGCTATACCACAAAAACGAACCGCAGCCGGCCGCGTTAACTTCGGCAAGATCCACGACGTAGCAGATACGCCAGATCTTTTGGCCATTCAGCTTCAATCGTTTCAGGATTTCTTCCAATTGGAAACTACGCCTGATAAGCGTGATAATGAAGGCTTGTTCCGAGTGTTTAAGGAAAATTTTCCTATCACTGACACCCGTAACATCTTCGTTCTGGAATTCCTTGATTATTTCATTGACCCGCCACGCTACACTATTGACGAGTGTATGGAACGCGGACTTACTTACTCAGTACCGCTGAAAGCAAAACTGCGCCTGAGCTGTAATGATGAAGAGCACGTAGATTTCGAAACTATTGTTCAGGATGTGTTCCTGGGTAATATACCGTACATGACGCCACGCGGTACCTTTGTTATCAATGGTGCTGAACGTGTGGTTGTATCTCAGCTTCACCGTTCACCAGGTGTGTTCTTTGGACAGAGCGTACACCCGAATGGTACTAAAATATACAGTGCACGTGTGATACCATTCAAAGGTGCGTGGATGGAATTTGCTACCGACATCAACAACGTGATGTATGCGTACATTGACCGCAAGAAAAAATTCCCTGTAACTACATTGCTTCGTGCAATAGGTTATGAAACAGATAAAGACATACTGGAACTCTTCGGTATGGCGGATGAAGTGAAGACTGACAGGAAAAACCTGGAAGCTAATATAGGCCGCCGCCTGGCTGCACGCGTACTGCGCAGCTGGACTGAAGACTTTGTGGATGAAGATACCGGTGAAGTAGTAACCATAGAGCGTAACGAAGTAGTGCTGGAACGTGACAGCACGCTGGATGAAGAAAACGCTGCTATGATAATGGAAATGGGCATACCTACTATCTTCCTGCAGAAGGAAGAAGTAAGTGGAGACTTCTCTATCATCTACAATACCTTAAATAAGGATACTTCAAACTCTGAACTGGAAGCTGTTCAGCACATCTACCGTCAGCTGCGTGGCTCTGATGCGCCGGATGATGAAACAGCACGTGGTATCATTGAAAAATTATTCTTCAGTGATAAACGTTATGACCTGGGTGAAGTAGGCCGTTATAAAATCAATCGCAAACTGGGATTGGATATTAACCTTGATACGAAAGTATTGAGCAAGGAAGATATCATTTCCATCATTAAATACCTGGTGCGCCTGACGAATGGTAAGGCTGAAATAGACGATATCGATCACCTGAGCAACCGTCGCGTACGTACAGTAGGCGAACAGCTGTTTGCACAGTTCGGTGTTGGTCTTGCACGTATGGCGCGTACCATTCGCGAACGTATGAATGTGCGTGATAATGAAGTGTTTACGCCGATTGACCTGATCAATGCGCGTACACTTTCTTCAGTTATCAACTCATTCTTCGGGACCTCACAGCTATCACAGTTCCTTGACCAAACCAACCCATTGTCTGAGATCACGCACAAGCGTCGTATCTCTGCCCTCGGTCCCGGTGGTCTGAGCCGTGAACGTGCAGGCTTCGAAGTACGTGACGTACACTATAGCCACTATGGCCGTCTGTGTACCATTGAAACTCCTGAAGGCCCGAACATTGGTCTTATCTCTACACTTTGCGTACATGCGCAGATAAATGAAATGGGCTTTATAGAAACACCTTACCGTAAAGTAAAAGATGGTAAAGTGGATCTGAAGCACCAGCATTTCCTGAGTGCAGAGGAAGAAGACCTGGCTAAGATTGCGCAGGCAAACGTGCCATTGGATGAGAAAGGCAACTTCGTAGAAGATAAAATCAAATCGCGCCAGACAGGTGACTTCCCGATACTGGACCGCGAAGAAGTGGAATATATGGACGTGGCACCAAACCAGATAGTTGGTTTGAGTGCGTCGCTGATTCCGTTCCTTGAACATGATGATGCCAACCGTGCGCTGATGGGATCGAACATGCAACGCCAGGCTGTACCGCTTATTCGTCCGGAAGTGCCTATAGTAGGTACCGGGCTGGAAGCTAAAGCTGCCCGCGATGCACGTATACAGATACATGCAGAGGGCAACGGTGTAATAGAATACGTAGATGCTAACGAAATACATGTTCGTTATGATCGCGGTGATAAAGCACGTCTTGTATCATTTGAAGATGATCTGAAAGTTTATACACTTACCAAGTATAAGAAAACCAACCAAAGCACAAGCATCACCCTTCGCCCATCG
>JAFDXS010000106.1 GCA_018267795.1 Bacteroidota bacterium
GCAAATCGCATTCCTATGATATCACCCGCATTTAAAGCCATAGGTACCGAGGATCCGCAGTGAGAAACTGACAACACTTTGACTCTTGCCCGATATGGATATTTATAACCTTTGTCGGCTTTGGTTAGCGGCAATATCCTCATAACTCTCCCCTCTATAAAGCAGGACATGGGGTTATTGCCGGGAGCGAGATGATGTTTTACAATCTTCTGTGCCTTTGAGGTACTGCCGTGCAGCATAAAGGAGACCAATAAAACTATTTGAAACAATCTCTTCATTGCTTTTTCAATTGATTTGCAGGCAGGTTAAAGCCTGATTAAAGATACCACAATAGCAAGTCATTAACATAAAGTGTCACCATTCAATAACTACATTTGCATCACTTTCTTCATTATATCTTCTATCACACTAAAGCACGTACACTTTATGAAGCATAGCATTACGTTTTTACTGATATTACTCCCCTTCCTGTCTCAGGCACAAACGTATGAGCTTGGCGCAGGCGGCGGCATCAGCATTAATGGCAAGCCAACTAACAATATGTACTTCAGAGGAGATAAGCTTACAGTGAACTATGCCGCTTACCTGTCGCTGCTTAGGAACCTGAAGGATGACGTGCAGCTGGGTGTAGATATACATATGCTTGAACTATCTAGAAAATCGAGCGTTGCTTATGACTTTGAAGGGAAAACGATAGGTGGCGATAATAAACGCTTTGTCTATGCAAAATATGCCTTGTCAATAGACGTATTTCTAAACAAGAAATATTACCTGGGGCAGAATTATGTGTATGGTGGTATAGTAATGGGATTGGGTATAGCACGGAACAACTCTCATAACCTGCCGGACAATGTATCTTATGGAGCACCTGATGGTGGCTATGGACTATCAGTTGGAGCGCAGGTGGGTTATGTATATAATATTGATTCCAGGTGGGCTGTAAATGCAGAACTGGATGTGCGCTATTATGATTTTGATTACAAGGCCATTGCACCAATAGTAAGACCGTTCACAAATATTCACTATAGAATAGTTGCTTACCCGCTTACAGTAGGTGTACGCTACAAATTCAATTATTTTAAGCGCCAGAATGCTACTACCGGCGAGCAGGAAATAGTGAAATAATGGGCCGATATTATTAGCAGGAGGTTAAATAACTACTCTCTGTTATGTTTATATACAGATATTAATGATCCTCTGCTACTTTATAGATGTACAGGTATAGTACAGCATTTTTATTTACAGGTTGCTATGCAGCATTTGCTTGATGTATAGTGTATATAAGCTTATGGGTATAAGACTTATCAGCATTTTTCTATCTTCCTTATCGTGGAGGAGCAATTTTGAAAATGAATAAATAAATACGTTTACCACAGCATTGCGCACCATGCCATTTCCTTTTTCATATAGCTTTTCGGCTACCTGCAAGCATTTTTTTACAGTATTGAAATTATGCTCTACTATTTTGGAATGCGTATAGTCAAGCAACGTGTACATAACCTGGTAAACGTTTTTGCCTTTGGCTTTGTCACAGAGAGTATCCGATAGTTCGGGAATATCTGCCTGTATGTTATCAGTTAAATCAGTCTGTGTTATCATAGTTCCTATCCTTTGGTAATAGATATAATTAAAATGCCGTGCCAAAGCATGTTAAATAGAGTGAAGAAACTTTATACCTCCTCCGGTTGGTGATACTTTACATTAGCTTTAATAAAATCCGTAATAAGATATGTTACTAATTTAGCAGTAGATTGATCTTCCCTGCCATTTTGCAGCCTTACTGCACCCTCTGCAATATGTACATACGCCACATTTGCGGCATCAGCACACATAGTAAGATATTGCCTGGCTATACGAGGGCTAATACCACAAGGTGTATAAGCACTTGATAATGTGTATGCTATACAATCCAAATCAAGCTCTACGCCGGTTAGCTTGCCTTTTATATGCTGTATAGCGTCTTTCAGTACCTGCTCATAACTTATTTCGGCCCTAATAAAAATATCCTCATAGAACCAATATAATATGTCGTGATCTTCAGCCATTTCATCTATAATGTTTTGCGCATTATAGTTCTCATGCAGGCCTATAACAGCATATTTGTCAAGAAAGCCTTTGCGCTTTGCATAACTGAAGCCATTGCCACTATGACGACCTTCCATCATCCTAAAATCAGCATGAGCATCAAGGTTTATACAATTGATTTGAATATTACTAACGCTAGAGGTACCCTGTATAAGCGGGAAACTATTATTATGTCCACCACCTATTACGATAGGTATTTTATCTGCGGCAACAATTTTACCAATAAGTGGATGAATGATCTCATCCATTTCAGCAACAAGTGTACGCAGTTCGATCACATCCATTGCCTGCGAGCGCTGCATATGCTCTTTGAAATCGAATGCTCCTAATACAAGGATATTAGCGCCATCCATGACATCAGTATGCTGTACGTTGAGCAGGGATTTAAGCGCAGGCTCCCAAAAACTATCGGTACCCCCTACTCCATAATTAGCACGCACTCCTATATCTTCAGGAATACCCAGCAAAACATATTTCGCACTACAATTTTTAAGCTCTTCTTCCCAGTGGTCACTATGAATAGTTTCTACCTGCTCGCCAAGTTTTGTCTCATGCGGACGCTTGTTTATTAATGTATCCAGGTATGCACGCGTGGCAAATTGGAAATGCTCCATTATTTAGATTGTTTTTTAGCCCACTCTGCCAGTTTTTCTTTCAGTACATCTAATGGCAAACAACCATCTTTCAGTACTTCGTCATGGAAAGCAGCTACATCAAATTTACTACCTAATTGGGCTTCGTACCTCTTTCTTTCTGAACTTATTGTTAATTGTCCCATTTTGTAGGATAGGGCCTGACCCGGGATAGCCATATACCGCTCTATTTCAGTAGTGGCTTCTTCTACAGAAATACGTTCGTGCTCCGTCATGTATTTTATAGCATCTTCCCTGCTCATGCCTTTGTGATGGAGACCAATATCAACGACCAACCTAATGGCACGATGCATTTCGTCGCTTAAGTGGCCGAAATACTGGTATGGATTATTATATACACCTAATTCTTTACCTAAAGACTCAGAATACAGTGCCCAGCCCTCGCCATAAGCGCCATACCATAGGAAACGACGAAATTTAGGCAGGGCTTTATTTTCCTGCTGAATAGATATCTGATAGTGATGACCGGGAATAGCCTCATGCAGGAAAAGTGTTACCATTCCCGTAGCATTATACTTTGCAGCATTGAGAATAGGCACATAGAATATACCGGGGCGGCTACCGTCCTCAGACGCAGGATTATATTCTGCACTGGCGGAGGCTGCGCGGAAGGCTTCAGTCTGTTTAATGGTGAACTCCGTCTTAGGCGGATGATTAAATAATTTTTTCAGCTGCGGATCTTCCTGTTTTTTGATATTCCAGAAGCTGTCTATAACCTGCTTTGGTGTTGTAAAAGGGAAGAACTGCTTGTCGCTATTAAGATAAGAGAAAAATGCTTTCAAGTCGCCTTTAAAGCCTGTTTGCTCCTTAATTTTATTCATTTCATCTGTAAGGCGTGTTACTTCGTTGAGGCCAATAGAATATATACTATCTGCACTAAATGTAGTGGTAGTCCAGTAGCGAACACAATAATCATAATACTCTTTACCACCCGGGACGTCACTAATACCACTGCTATTACGGGACTTAGGCAAATACTCCTGTTGCATGAAGGTGTATAGCTTACCGAAAACCGGCAGTACTATACTGTCAATTGCTTTGGTGTATGCAGCTGTGAGCCTTTGTTTAGCATCTGCAGAAAAACTGTCCGGCATTTTTTTAATAGGAGCATAGAAAATACTTGCCGTATCATTTTTCACCAACATTGCCTTCAACTGTGGCAATACTTTTACAACCAATGTATGCGGCAATACCCAGCCATTTGCCATGCCCTTACGCATATTCGCAATGGCGGTATCTGCCCAGGCAGGGAATACCGATAAACGCTTCAGGAAGTTATCATAATCCTGTACTGATTTGAATGGCTGATTACCCTCACCAGAGCCTAGTTGTGGCAAATCAAGCGTTAGCGACCAAAATTGATTAATAGGCAAATAGTTGCTGTGATATTTTAAGCCTTCCAGATCCATTGCCATTTCGTACCTGAACAATTTACAGCTTATTTTTTCATCTGCATTTAGACTTGTGGTGTCTATTGCATTAAGCTCATTCTGATATTTAGTATAAAAATGTTGCAGACAATCACGAAAACTATCTGCAATGGTAATGGTAAGTTTATCATTATACCTATAGTCGCCGTGCGAGGTGGCATCTAAAGGGAAAAGCTGCATATCTTCTTCCCAATAATCATTTAAAAGTTTTGCAAGTTGTTTGCTGCTGTTGTCACCATCAGTATTTCCTGTTTTATGTTGATTATTGCTGCAAGAGAATAGAAAACATGACATTCCCAGCAGTAGTACTTTTTTCATGGATTTCTGTTGATTAGAGAGGGGAAATTATTTAAAAAAAGCTAAAATCAGGAGTATTGATGTAAAAATTGATATTAGTTATGTATGTATTTAGATAGTAAGCTATAGATGCAGTAAATTTGCAGACAAAAGAAATAATATCAATGTATCCATTAGAAATAGTTGCCCCAATGAAGTCGGAGCTTACCGGCAATGGCTTTGAAGAATTACTTACATCAACCGATGTGGACAACGCAGTGAAACAGACAGGTACCAGCCTGCTGGTGATAAACTCGGTATGTGGCTGTGCAGCAGGTGCCGCCCGCCCCGGTGTAGTGCTGGCAGTGAGAAATGCAAACAAAAAACCAGATCATTTATTCACCACATTTGCCGGCTATGACGTAGATGCGGTAAAACAGGCGCGTAACTACCTGCTTCCTTACCCTCCATCATCACCTGCTATAGCGCTGCTGAAAGATGGCAAGGTGGTACATATGATAGAACGCCACATGATAGAAGGCCGTCCGGCACAAATGATAGCAGCCAACCTGCTTGAAGCATTTGAGACATATTGCTAATGATCTAAAAGAAATATATAAAAAGGTGTACAATGATGTACACCTTTTTTCGTTAAAACACCGTCATCATTGCATAAAGAGAAAATAATTTACGTTCTTCGCAGACAAATAAACACAATAGTTGAAGCCGGATAAAATCATCATTATTACAGCTCCCTCGGGGTCCGGTAAAACGACCCTGGTAAAACGTTTATTGCAGGCTTGTCCGCAACTGGAATTTTCTATATCTGCCTGTACACGCCAGCCAAGAGATGGCGAGCAGCACATGCGTGATTATTACTTCTATAATGAAGAACAGTTTAAGAAACTAATAGAAGAAGATGCCTTTGTGGAATGGGAAATGGTGTATACGGGTAAATATTATGGCACCTTAAAGTCTGAACTGGAACGTATATGGAAGCACGGCAGATATCCCCTGGTGGATATAGACGTGCAGGGAGCGCTGGCCATACATGACAGATATCCCGAAGATTCCCTCTCTATATTTATAGAAGCGCCTTCGATAGAAGTACTGCGTGAACGCCTGGTACTGCGAGGAACAGAAAATGCCAAAACACTGGAAGAACGCGTATCTAAAGCGGTGCATGAGCTTACTTTTGCGGACCGCTTTAATCATATAATAATTAATAACGACCTGGAAGAAGCCACAAAAGAATTAGTAGAAGTGGTGGTTGCATTCCTGAACAAGTAATTAATTTCCAAATATCTGCACATACGGCATGCTTTTTAACTGAAGATATTATTACAAAACAATCACTATCACTAAATATAAACTTATCAATTAACTTTGGTATATGGACATGTCGCATTTGTTATTATACATATTGGGCTGCATATTATTAATTGGATTTTTTGCGGGTACTGAAATTGCATTTGTATCGGCTAATAAGCTAAATATAGAATTGCGTAAAAAGCAAGGCACTTTTTCCGGCCGCGTACTGGCCCGGTTTATGGAAAACCCTGCTGAATTTATAGGTACAAGCCTGGTGGGTGTGAACGTGCTGCTGGTAATATACGGCTTGCTGATGACACAGCTTACGGACCCGCTGTTTAACATGATGCCGCCTCCGTTCAATTCAGAATATGTGCGCCTGCTGATAGATACTTTCCTTGCCACCGTTATCATATTAATATTTGCAGAATTTTTACCTAAAGCAATTTTTCGCTCCAAGGCCGACAAGGTGCTAGTGGCGCTCAGCTTCCCTATGCTGATTATGTATTACCTGCTCTACCCTTTTGCGAAATTATTCGTATCCATATCTGAATTTATACTAAAGTATCTTTTCAACGTACGCATTAAAGAAAAGAGACAGGTTTTTAATCGAGTGGACCTGGAGGTATTTGTGAAACAAAGCTTGCATGGCCATGAAAATGAGAATAGTGAAGTGAATACTGCTCTTTTTGAAAATGCCTTATACCTGGTGAATGTGCGTGTGCGCAAATGCATGGTGCCGCGAAATGAAATAGAGGCGGTAGAAGTAGATACCCCAATAGCCGAAGTAAAAGCAAAGTTTATAAATACTAAACTATCTAAAATACTTGTGTACGAGGATAGTATAGACAATATAATAGGCTACCTGCATCACCTGGACCTAAACAGGCGGCCGAAAGCAATAAGAGAAGTACTGCACACTATTACTGCCGTACCGGAAGCTATGAGTGCAGTAGACCTGATGAACCGCTTTACCAAGGAGCGTAAAAGTATAGCATGGGTGATAGATGAGTTTGGCGGTACAGCAGGTATCGTAACTATGGAAGATGTACTGGAAGAAATATTTGGCGACATTAACGATGAGTATGATGTGCAGGAATACGTAGAAAAGCAGATAGCGGAAAACGAATACATACTTTCCGGCAGATTGGAGCTTGATTACCTAAACGAAAAATATGGTTTTGACTTCCCTACGGATGAGTCTGAAACGCTTTCCGGCTACATTATTGCCCAGCACGAGACGATACCTAAAATAAAAGAACGCATCTTTATAGATGACTATGAATTTGACGTGCTGCTGGTGAGCGATACCCGTATAGAAACGGTGAAAATGAAAATACTAAAGAATAAATAAACCTCATACATTTACTTAATTAATAAATTTAATGTCATGGCTATTACCCGTCCTTTTAATGTACACCAATGGATAGAAGAACACCGTCATCTGCTGAAGCCACCTGTAGGCAACCAGGTGATGTATAAAAATACCGGTGATTTTGTTGTAATGGTAGTAGGAGGGCCTAATAGCCGTAAAGACTTCCATTATAATGAAAGTGAAGAGCTTTTTTACCAATTGGAAGGTGATATTACCGTACGTATACAGGAAGACGGCAAGATTGTAGATATACCTATAAAAGCCGGAGAAATATTTCTGCTGCCCGCTAAAACCCCGCATTCTCCGCAACGTGGTGCCAATACTGTGGGCCTGGTAATAGAGAAAGTAAGAGAAAACAATGAA
>JAFDXS010000107.1 GCA_018267795.1 Bacteroidota bacterium
TGATGCCAAAGGCTGATCGGCATTTAAGGTTTATAGTATGTCAAAGAACTATTGAGCATTCAAGCTTTGATGAGCTGAGTGCATAGGCTCAGGAGATTCCTCTCTTGCGTTCGGAATGACGGCCTTGATGAAGGGCGATCCTGATTTAGCAAGGTACTATTATTAACATGGGGGTTCCAAATTAAGATGTCCACATTTTTCAAATTAAAAATGAAAAAGTAAAAATTAAAAAATGGATGATTTTGTGGTTTGTTTATCCTGCGCGAGCTTGTTGGTGAAGACCACCAACAAGGGATTTTTTTTGAAGGGATGGATTTGTGAGGTGTTTTGCACAGCGTAACCCTTGTCAATAAAAAAGAGGCTTGTATTGTTCAACATATTGAACAAATACAAGCCTTCAAAAAAAGATAAGTATGAAATGCCAGTAGGTGCTATAAAACTCTTATTGCAGCGGCAAATTTCATTGATGGTTTATTGGCATCCTTGCTTTCTGCAACTATTTCTTCAATAAATATTCTGTCACCTGGCTGTGCTTCGTTTATGATCTTAGCGGCTTCTCCCACGGCTAAACTGTTGCCATTTATTCCATAAGGCCCCATAAACTCGGTACCTTTTTCCTTAGATTTATATGATATCTGGTAGCTTTTGATCTTGTAACCTTTGTAGGCATCAACCAAATGCAATATGTAATCGTTTTTCAACTGGTCTTTACTAAGCTTAAAGCTTTTCTGATCACCTATAACAAGTGGGCCATTGCTTGAGTCAGATTGGGCGAATGCGCCGCTGCATAATACCATAAGCAACAGCATTAAAAATGTTCTTTTCATAAAATGGTGTTTTTTAGTATTCTAAGATATGCCTTTATTAAATATTTTAAAATAAGATTTAATTATAGTTTGCATTGATATGCAAGAACATTGCATTAAGCTCTAATGTTCTTCGTTTAACAGTTTGTTATAGATGCTATGATTTTCAGCATCGTAGCAGACGAAGATGACTTTTTCTATGGTTTGGTTTTGCTCGAGGAATTGTTTTATGGTATCTATTGCTATTTGTGCTGCACGGTCTTTGGGGAAATGATAGATGCCTGTGCTGATATTAGGGAAGGCGACGGTCTTTGCTTTTAGTTCTTCTGCTCGGGCCAGGGAATTACGATATGCATTGGCTAAGAGATCGTGTTCGCTGCGCTGGCCGCCATTCCATACAGGGCCTACGGTGTGGATGACATAGCTTGCAGGCAAATTGCCGGCAGTTGTTATCACTGCCTCACCTACTTTGCAGCCGCCCTGCTGATTTCTTATTTTTATGCAATCTTCAAGTATCGCTTTGCCACCTGCACGGTGTATGGCTCCATCTACGCCGCCACCGCCAAGTAAGGACGTGTTGGCTGCGTTGACTATTGCATCTACTTCGAGCTTTGTAATGTCTCCCTGTACCAATTCTATGCGGGCTCTCATATCCTTATACATTTGCCCTATTAAGTTACGAATTTTTAACCGGGAATATGTGTAAAATATGATAAATGTGCTAGATGCGGCAATATTATGATAAGTGTTTATTGCCCTTATTTCTGTTTCCTTATTATGTGGTTCCTACTTTCTTTGGCGGCAAAGAAAGCCGCTAAAACTTACTACGTCATGAGTTTCAGGGGTGCTACCATGAGGGCGGCAGTGCTACTGTGCTGCCGGGCTAAGGAGCGCTACTCATTCTATTGAAATGAAAAAGTCATTTTAATATTAATGTTCCTTAAGACCTTCAAAAATTCTTTTTACTACCGGGTAATATGTCGCAAATTGACCGCAAATTGTCGTGGGCTGCCCTGCTCTATGGCTATTATTAGCTGCATCTTTGTGTAAGCAATTTAATAAAACAATGAGCTACAGTGGAGCAGCTACCACTCGCAAAACGGGCGATCCGAAAAGCCAAAAGAGTAGGAAAACACAAAAAATAAATCTTATGTCAGAAAACAAAGTTTCATTGCACAGAGTTATTAAGGCTTCACCTGAAAAGGTATATCGTGCCTTTACCGAAGCTGCCGCGATCGCTTCATGGTTGCCACCTTATGGCTTTCTTTGTACCGTACACGATATGAACGTAAAGGAAGGCGGGACTTTTAAAATGTCGTTTCAGAATTTTACGACCGGTAACAGCCATTCATTTGGTGGCGAATATGTTGAGGTGAAGCCAAATGAATTCCTGAAATACACGGACAAGTTTGATGATCCAAACCTGCCAGGCGTAATGACGACCTCTATATGGCTCAAGAAAACATTGGTAGGTACGGAACTAAAGGTGCTACAGGAAAACATACCTTCGGCTATACCGGCAGAAATGTGCTACCTGGGCTGGCAGGATTCACTGGAAAAACTTATCAAACTTGTAGAGCCTGAAATACCGGATGCACAATAAGCTACAGTGGCTTTTAAAAATGTGCGAAATGTGAGGAAATGCGACAATGTGAGGATAAGTGTTAAGCGCTATCATGGCTTTTTGTTGCTCGGCTGTTCGTCTTTCCCAGCAGCGTCTCTTATCGGAAGACTGCTGGGAAAGAAGGTCGAGTGCCTTGTTAAGAGACCTTAGATAGAAAATTGGATTGTTTGTTATAAATTCGGCCCTCATTTATACCTAATTTATGAAATACCTACTTCTTCTACTACTCCTGCCATTAAACGTATTTGCACAAAAGGCTGAATTCTCGAAAATCATAGAATCGAACGGCGTGGCCTCTAAACTTTATGAGAAAAGCATGGCCTTTACAAAACAACCTGACCTATTCTACATACCTAATGATGGCGTTAAGAATAGAAAATGGGCCTTAGGCAGAGCAAAATGGGGAGCACCCAATAATAAAATAATATTAGGCTATGATTATTCGGTAGAAGAAGAAAAATCGATTACCGCTCATTGTTTGTGGATATATGAAGATAGGAGCAACGATGGTTGTGTGAAGCTTCTTGCCGTTACCGGAGATGTAAACATTCATTGCAAAGACAATAAGGTTAAAATAGACATTACAAACCTTAAATATGCGCACTATAACAAGGACGCGCCACCATCCATTAAACAAATAGGGTATGGCAAAAAAATAAAAGCTTACGGCGCTTACGCTGATCTATTAAAAGAAATTAACAATAAAGCCATATGCCCTACCACGCTACGAAACGTGGCAGATTTTATAGACTCTACTTCAGATATGCTGATGAATAAGTATCAGGAGTATTTGAATAAAGGCGATGGAAAGGGAGATAATTGGTAAACCATTCAAATAAAATAGCGAGCTATTGCCCGCTATTTGCACCTCGATATTTTAATGCGATTACTTCGCCATTGCAGTCTTAAACTCTGAAGTTGTATGGAATTCAATTTTGGGATTATTCTGGATCTCGGTGTTTAGGAACCATTCGCTTTGGGCGAGGTATACAAGGTTGCCGTCTTTGTCTTCCATTATATTGGCTTGCTTGAAGCGGGCGAAATCTTCGATGGCTTTTTTGTCGCCGGTCATCCAACAGGCTTTATAAAAGGATAGCGGGGTGAAGGCACATGATGCACCGTATTCCTGCAGCAGACGATACTGTATTACTTCGAACTGGAGCTCACCTACGCAGCCGATGATCTTGCGATTACCACCGTGCTGCGTGAAGAGCTGGGCAACACCTTCGTCCGTAAGCTGGCGAATGCCCTTTTCCATTTGCTTGGTCTTCATTGGGTCTTTATTCACCAACTCCTTAAATATCTCTGGAGAGAAGGTTGGGATGCCTGTGAATTGCAGCATTTCGCCTTCGGTAAGTGTATCGCCTATCTTAAAAACGCCAGTATCAAAAAGGCCTACCACATCACCGGGGAAAGCTTCTTCTATCACATCCTTATCGCGGGCAAGGAATGAGTAGGGGTTACTGAAACGTACTTCTTTATCGAGACGGGTATGCTTGAAGAAAGTATTGCGGGAGAAACGGCCAGAGCATACACGCATAAACGCTATACGATCGCGGTGACGCGGATCGAGGTTAGCGTGTATTTTAAATATGAACCCTGTGAATTTATCTTCATCCGGCGCTACATGGCGCTTATCAGTTTCACGGCCTTGCGGCACAGGCGCAATGTGAATAAATGTATCGAGCAGTTCCTTAACACCAAAGTTATTAACAGCAGAGCCAAAGAATACCGGGGCTATCTTACCCTTTAGGTAAGCATCTGTATCCAGGTCGCCATATACCCCTTCCAGCAATTCCACATCTTCACGCAGTTGATTGGCATCGCGCTCGCCTACTTTTTCGTCCAGCATTTTGTCAGAAAGGTCGGGGATGGGAACAGTGTTGTCCTCAGTGGCTTTCTGGTTAGCAGTGAAGAGCTGGAGGCTCTTGTCGTATAAATTATATACCCCCTTGAATTCCTTACCCATGTTGATAGGCCATGAAAGTGGGTGCAATGAAATATTCAATTCTTTTTCGATCTCGTCCATAAGGTCGAAAGGATATTTACCATCACGATCGAGCTTATTGACAAATACAATAACCGGCGTATCGCGCATACGGCATACCTCCATAAGACGGCGTGTCTGGGCTTCGACACCATTCACGCTGTCTATAACCAATATAACACTATCCACAGCTGTAAGCGTACGATAAGTATCTTCCGCGAAGTCCTTGTGACCGGGAGTATCCAGCAGGTTTATCAGCACATCCTTATACTCAAAGCTCATAACCGAAGTAGCCACAGAGATACCACGCTGGCGCTCTATTTCCATAAAGTCACTGGTAGCGTGCTTTTTTATCTTGTTGCTCTTTACAGCCCCTGCCACCTGTATGGCACCACCAAACAAAAGGAGTTTTTCTGTAAGCGTGGTTTTACCGGCATCCGGGTGAGAGATGATGGCAAAAGTCCTGCGACGGTTTATTTCTTTTTCGTATTTCATATTGAACATTCAAAATGCAAAAGACAAGGTAAAAATGACGCTATCTGTAACAACAGGTCACATTTTAAAAATTTAACACTTATGCCCGGGCAAATTGGGTGCAAAGTTCCGAAAAAGAGGGCATTAAATAACATAAAATGTGGAAAATGTGGATACTTAGTTGTTAAATAATCTGGCGGAGTAGCAATGTGGATATTACATTTGTGCGTTTAAACACACAAATTAGTTATGTCGCGCCTGGAGGATGACCTTATAAATGATTTTAGAGAGCAGAAGAAATTTGTGCATGAAGAAATAGTGCTATTTGACCCTTTGGCGGAGTCGCTAAGGAGGCCTGCCGCCACACGCCTGGTAAGCAAAGGAGCACTGATAATACTGGAAATAATTTGCTACCTGCTGTTTATTGGTATAATAGCCCTGATGGTACTGCTGAAGAAAGTCTATCCTTTTTCTGTACTGGAAGATGCATTTTACAACGACCAGGTGCGTAACAATATAGGTGTAGTAAATGTAGTGTACCTAAATGTGGCCCTTTATTGTGTTGTTGGATTTATAGGCGTTTTATTCCTGCTGATAGGAACGGCAGTGAGGCAAATAAGGCTGAAGAACGATATAATACATGTGGCAGGCAAACACTTAAAATCGCTGGTGGGGCAACTGCTGAAACGCAAGGCTGCTATAGAAACTATAGAGCAACGCCACTTTGCAGAATTGCCAGGCATTAATTATAACCACGAGCCAGGTGTAAATGAAAAACCTAACTACGGCTTTGAAGAATAAGCAATACATAATATAATAGATGGATTTATTTGAGAAGATACAGGTAAGCGCCTCGTATATAAAGGAAAGAATATCTAACACGCCGCAGATAGGCATGGTGCTGGGCAGTGGCCTGGGTGGGCTAATGGACATAATAAAGGTAGATAAAGAAATACCCTACAGTGACATACCCTTCTTCCCGGTAACTACCGTGAAGGGACATGGCGGCAGCCTGGTAACGGGTACACTGCATGACAAGCCAATAGTGATGATGACAGGCCGTTTTCATTACTACGAAGGATATAGTATGGAGCAGGTGACCTTCCCGATAAGGGTGATGAAGGCGCTGGGCGCCCATACGCTTATCATAAGTAACGCAGCCGGGGGTATGAACCCCGCATTTAAGATCGGGGACTTCATGATAATAAAAGACCATGTGAACCTTTTTCCCGAACATCCGCTGCGCGGGCCTAACGATGAGCGAGTGGGTGTACGCTTCCCGGACATGAGCGAGCCTTATGACAACCAACTGATACAAAAAGCGCAGAAAATAGCACATGACGAAGGCATAGATATACACACGGGTGTATATGCAGGGCTGCAAGGCCCCACCTTTGAAACAAAGGCCGAATATAAAATGCTGCATACCATAGGCTGCGACGCCGTAGGCATGAGCACCGTGCCGGAAGTGATAGTAGCACTACACGGCGGAATGCGAGTATTTGCCGCCAGCGTGATAACTGACATGGCCCTTACAGACCATGTAGAACGTATAACGCATGAGCAGGTATTGGCAGCATCAGAGGCTGCTGCGCCTAAATTTGCGGCCTTTGTAGCCCAGCTAATAGCCGAGCTATAAGCAGCACGCAGCATTACGCTGTTTCAATTAACTTTGCCCAGCTATCTTCAAAACCAGCTATTGTTGAAACTTAGAACCGGCTACCTGTTTTATTACTTTTTTGCACTTGTTTGCCTACTGCTATGCAGTAACACGGTATTTGCACAAGTAATGACACAGCCCAACAGTACTGTACCCGGCGGCATACCGCAAAGAGATACGAATGCCAATAAGAGCAATACCAACAAGTGGAAGCAAATAGATGCGCGCATCTCCTTTCACCAACTAAATTCAGAAAAAAAACAAGTACCGGATACCTCTCTGCACACCTATCACCGCAGGCCGTTTTTGCAGCCCTGGTACCGCGACCTGGGCAACCTGGGCAGCCCGGTAGAGAACCTGCAGTTTACCCCCGAAGACAGAATGGGGCCAACACTGGGCTACCATGTGTATGATGCCTACCGCTTTTATGCCGACAGCCTGAACTACTACAATACTACCCGACCCTATAGCGTATTTAGCTACCAACTGGGCAGTAAACTGGAGCAAATGGTGAGCCTGTTTCATACGCAGAATATAAAGCCTAACTGGAACTTTGCGGTAGGATACAGAAAGATAAACTCGCCCGGCTTTTATAAACTGCAGCGCACTATACATGACAATGCCTACCTGACCACTAACTATAAAAGCAAAAACCTGCGCTATGAACTATATAGCGCCGTGGTGTACAATAAATTTCAACAGGATGAGAATGGCGGAATCATTAATGACTCTGAATTGCTGAGCAGCCAGTATAATGACAGGAAGACCATAGATGTGGCCTTTCAGAATGACAACTATAGCACCTTGCGCTCTTCTGTAAGCAATATGCAGCGCGACTTTGGGGTATTGCTACAACACAGCTACTCATGGGGCAATGTGGACACAACCTATAACAGTGACTCTACTCAGTATTAT
>JAFDXS010000108.1 GCA_018267795.1 Bacteroidota bacterium
CTATACTTATAATACTAATATTGATACTGTTGCTGATGACTGCTATAACAGCAGGCGCGGAAACAGCTTTTTTTTCGCTAAGCGCGAAGGATATCAACTACCTGAAATCGAACGAAAGACCTGCGGCAAGACAAGTGGTGCAACTGCTGGACCAACCTAAAGAACTGCTGGCAACCATACTGGTAGCAAACAACTTTATAAACATAGCCATAGTAATATCTACCAATGTACTGGTGGAGCAATTTATAAACGCTACGGTGAGCCCTATACTATCGTTTGTGGTGCAGGTGGTGATGGTTACCTTCCTGCTGGTATTATTTGGAGAGGTATTACCAAAGGTATATGCTACGCAGAACAATATGCGCATGGCCATATTCTCTGCCCCATCGCTGAAAGTATTGCTTAATATCTTCAGGCCGGTGAGTAAAATGCTGGTATCGTCCACCAACTTTATAGAAGGCAGGCTAGGCAGCAAGCAAGGTAATAATATAAGCAATGAAGATTTTGAGCATGCCATAGAGCTAACCGTGGGGCATACGGCCACCAAGGAAGAAGTGAACATCTTTAAAGGCATACTGAAATTTGGGAATATAACAGTGCGCCAGGTAATGCATACACGCATGGACGTAAGCGGCCTGGACTATGAAATGACCTTCCCCGAGGTGCAGAAGTTTTGCATAGAAACGGGGTACTCAAGGCTACCTGTATATAAGGAAAGCCTGGACAAGATAGCCGGTATGATACATACCAAAGATTTTCTGCCCTACTCTGAGCAAGATGACTTTAACTGGCATACACTGATAAGAGCAGCCTATTTTGTGCATGAAGGCAAACTGATAGAAGACCTGCTAAAAGAATTTCAGCTAAAGCGCATACACTTTGCGATAGTAGTGGACGAATTTGGCGGTACGTCAGGCATAATAACGCTGGAAGATATAATGGAAGAAGTGATAGGCGATATAAAAGATGAATTTGATGAAGATGATCTTAACTACAAGAAGATAGATGACCAGAACTACATATTTGAAGGCAAAATGCTGATAAATGATGTGTGCAAAATACTGGGAGAACCTTCTGATATATTTGACGCTGTGCGAGGGGAAAGTGATTCGCTGGGTGGGTTGATCTTAGAGATATCAGGCAAATTTCCTGTGGTGAATGATGTAATACATTTCAATAATTATGATTTTACGGTGCTGGCCATTGACAAAATGAGAATACAGCGTGTGAAACTGACCATAAACGAACAAATACAGCAGGAAAACGAGTAAGAATAATACCTGCCAATTTCTTTATAACGCCTTGTAATACAAGGCGTTATTTTTTTGCTTTAAAGAGTTTAAATAATGACATTTTTTTTATACATTGTGTATGATACGTTAATATGTACATAATGACTATGTACTTGAACCAATAAAAAATTAAATATCGGGTTTATGCATTTTAATGGTACTAAGTTCTATACACTTCTATTATGCGGTTTAGTTAGCCCTTTTGCTATGATGGCGCAATCCTCTTTACAGAGCAGTGCGCAATCGATGGCGGGCAAGAAGCCAATGGTCTTCCTGGAAAACAAAGGACAAATAACCAACCAGTATAGTAGTACGCGCCGCGACATACAATACAAGTTATCAGGCAATGGTATGGATGTATTTGTAGGGAACGGGGCTTTGCATTACCAGTTCAACAAAGTGTCTTATACTAAGGCTAAAAAAACCTTTAATACAAAAACGTATAGGGTAGATGTGGCGCTTGTAGGTGCTAATACACATGCAAAAGCAATAGCAGAAGACAAGCAGGTGTACCGTGAAAGCTACCGCCTTGCAAAACTTGGAGACAAACAACTGACTGCAAGCTCTTATAAGAAAGTAACCTATAAAGATGTTTACCCTAATATAGACTGGGTACTGTATGTAAAAGATAATAGCCTGGAATATGACTTTGTAGTAAGACCCGGCGGTAACGTAAAAGATATTAAACTTCGCTATGATGGCGCTACTAAAATGCTGCCTAAAAATGAGGGCATAACTGTAAGCTCGCCGATGGGTGATGTGCGCGAGAAAAAGCCATATAGCTATGAGGCAAACACAGGCAGAATGGTTGCTTCCAGCTTTAAACTGGATAAAAATATTTTAAGCTTTAATACGGATAGTTATGAAGGGACAATAGTTATTGACCCACAGATAGAATGGTCAACATACTATGGAGGATCAGCAGGGGACCAGGCTTATGGCTCTACAACTGACGGAAGCGGGAATATATACCTAACAGGAGGTACTAACAGCGCTGCTAATATTGCAACAATTGGAAGCCACTCTGCCATATTAGGCGGCGGCGGCGGTGATGCATTCCTTGCAAAATTCAGCTCATCCGGCGGTCTGCTTTGGGCAACTTATATTGGCGGCAATGGCTTTGATGCGGGCGAAGGTGTAGCTTGCGATGCATCAGGGAATGTTTATGTTACAGGGACTACCGGAAGCAATGCAGGCGTAGCTACAACAGGTGCATTCCAAACAACTTATGGTGGTGGCAGCTTTGGTGGCGGTGATGCATTTTTGGCAAAATTCAATTCAGGTGATACTATGCTATGGAGCACTTACTACGGTGGTACAAGCAACGATGCGGGTTATGCTGTGGCATGTAATGCAAACGGAGATGTATATTTTGGCGGCAACACTGCAAGCACCGGTTTGAGAAAAATGTATACTACAAACGGATATGACACTTCGTTTAACGGTACCAGCGATGTGTTTCTCGCAAAATTCAGAACCGATGGTACACGTGTATGGAGCACATTCTATGGCGGCAGCGCTCTTGACCAATTGCAAGGGTTGTCAATAGACCGCCTGGGAAATATATTTGGTACCGGACAAACATATAGCACTAGTGGCATTGCAACAGCAGGCGCTTTCCAGACAACAGTTTCAGGCACGACTCCACAAACCGCATTCTTATTCAAATATGATTCTACATGCCATTTGAAATGGGCAACCTATTATGGCACTAATACAACTCTTGGCTACAGTGTAGCATGTGATACGCTGGGCAGTCTTTATTTTACGGGGTATACAACATCAACTACAAATATCGCGTCAGCAGGCAGCTACCAAAGCACACTTGCAGGCTCGCAGGATATTTTTATAGCGAAATTTGATACAGCCGGCGGACGCATATGGGGAACTTACTATGGCGGCACGCAATCTGACGAAAGTGTAGGTGGTTTAGCATTTGATAACTGGGGGAATATTATTGTGACGGGCCACACCTCAAGTACTAGTGGTATTGCAACAAGCATAAATGGATCTGTACAAGCAGTTTTAGGCGGGTTCAGAGATGCCTGTCTTGCGAAATTCACACCATTTGGCCAGTTGGTATGGGGGACTTATTTTGGCAATACCGGAGACGATGAAGGAACCGGTGCGCTATACATACCCTCAACCGGTGCAATGTATATGACGGGATGGACAACCAGTACTTCTGGCATAGCAATGGGCGTTAGTCCGTATCAATCTACTTTTGGCGGAGGAACAAGCGGGTTCCTGACCGGGGACGTCTTTATAACTAAGTTCAATCCTGATACGATGGTGTTTGTAAAGCAACGATATACAGATACACTTCTGTGCCCAGGAGGAACATTTAATGTGGCTTACACTACTTCTTATAATTTCAATACAGGCAATACTTTCACCGTTCAATTATCTGACGCGAGCGGCAGCTTTGCAAGCCCTGTGAATATAGGAAGCAGTACTGCAACAAGCTCAGGGACAATATCTGCTACAGTGCCTGCTTTAACAGCACTGGGCAATGGTTATCGCATACGCATAGTGTCTACAAGCCCTGCATTTACTTCGCCTGATGAATACTATAACATACATGTGGTAGGTGGTATACCAACACCTGTAGTTAATAACAATGGTCCTATATGCGTGGGCGATACGCTGAAACTGACATCAAGCAACTCTGCTAATCCGCCTGTGACACTATATAGCTGGACAGGGCCTAATGGCTATACTGCCAGTACGCAGAACCCTGTAATACCAATAACAACGACCAACAATGCAGGTACTTATTTAGTAACAACGACAAGACCGGGATGCCCGGGCACATCTGCCAATACTACTGTTGTAATAAATAATGTTTTCCCTAACGCACCAAGCGATAGCGTTAACAGTCCTATTTGTGCAGGTAATACGCTTTACCTGTTTGCTCATAGCACGACAACGGGCGTAACCTATAGCTGGACAGGGCCTAATGGCTTTGCTTCTACTTTACAAAACCCAAGTATACCTGCGGCTACTTCTTTTGCTACAGGTAAATATTATGTGAGCGCTATCTACAACACCTGTAAAGCAACAGACAGCCTAAATGCGGTAGTAAATGCACCGGGTACTGCAAGCATAACTATAGCGGGTGTACCTACTGATACTTTCTGCGTAGGTGATAACGCAAACTTTGTAGCTACTACTACACTTGGCGGCACTGATCCTAAATATCAATGGGTAGTGAACCATATAACTGAAATAGGTGCCATAAGCAATAACTGGGGCTCGCCTTATCTGAGCAATGGTGATACTGTTTACTGTATATTAACCAGCAATGCCGACTGTATATCAAGCTCTGAGGTAACGAGCAACTATGTGGTGGTAACGATATTGCCAATAACACCACCAACAGTGACTATATCATCAATGCCGAGCAGAGTGACTACACCGGGGCAAACAATTACATTTACAGCTACTGTAACGAATGGCGGGTCTGCACCTACTTATCAATGGTATAAAAACGGTGTGCTGATACCCGGTGCAACGACTAACCCATACGCAACTAATAATGTAAACAATGGTGATGTGATGAGCTGTACGGTAGTAAGCAATGCACAATGCGTATCGCCTAATACTGCAACAGGAAGCAGTTCACCTCTTGGTGTAGAAAACACTGTAGGTGGCACAATAACTTCACTGTATCCTAATCCTAACAATGGCAACTTTACTGTGAAGGCAAGCTTTAATGGAGCACAACCTAAAGATGCTACTATAGAAGTAGTAAATGTAATAGGCCAGGTTGTATATCACACAGTAGCAGAGGTGCAAAATGGAGCCATAGAAAAGAACCTACAATTAGGTGCTGAACTTCCTAATGGAATGTATATACTTCGCCTGGTAGCTAATGATAATAGTTCAATACTGCACTTTAGTATTAATAAGTAGCATTGGTAACTCATAACATAGCAAGAGCGCCCTGCGATGCAGGGCGCTCTTGCTTTTGGTGATTATAACGATAAGCTACTTAGCGAATATTAATACAAATGTTCCTACTATTATCATGCCTGCGCCTAATGCGGCTTTCCAGGTGAGGGTTTCGCCGAGGAAGATGACTGATATGAGGATGGCCAACGCTACACTTAGCTTGTCGATTGGTGCAACTTTTGCTACTTCGCCCAATTGCAATGCACGGAAATAAAATACCCATGACAGACCTGTAGCGCAACCCGAAAGGATGAGAAATATCCAATTAGTTTTAGACAGGCCTGGCAACTGCGGAACGCTGCCTTTAAAAAAGGCAATACTCCAGGCTATGAGTAGTATAATAACCGTTCTGATAGCAGTAGCTAAATCAGAGTCAACACCTTTGATACCTATTTTAGCAAATACAGCTACAAGTGCTGCGAAAAAAGCTGAGAGCAATGCATATATCCACCACATAGTTTTTGTTTTTAACTGACAAAGTTATTTTCCTATCATTAAGTAACTATGCCAACACCGGACAGATTTATTTTGCAAATGGCATATATCTTAATGACAGGTTGATAACACGTCCATCTATTGGCGCCCAAAGAGGTTTGAAATCAGGATTTGAAATAGCGCCGGTATAAAGTGCTTCTATATTGCTTTGCTTATAGTCCAATAGATTTTCAACATTAGCCACCAGCGTTAGCTTCTTGCCAAATTTGCGTTCCAACATCAGCGCCGCAAGTACATAAGCTGGTGTTTTTGTGTCGCCATCTCTATATTGCTGGCCATAGTAGGAGCCTTCAATGCCTATACGCCATTTACCTTCAAATTCTTTAAGCGCTGTAAAAGCCATACGATTGCGTGGGGTTAGCGGCATAAATTGATTTGTCTGCAAATATTTGCGCTCAACATCAGTATATGTATAGCCAGCATACAGCTCTACATCTTCTATTTTCAGTCGGAGATAGGTATCAAAACCTTTGGAAATAATAGGCTTATCAGCGTTGCTAAAAAGTACGTTACCATTGGCAAGCTGGGTAGCAACTACTCCACTGTTAATCTGCGTGAGAAAGAATGCCTGATTGATGAACAGGTTCGTTTCCTCATTGAAATCCTTTTTATAATTGCCTTCAATATTATAACCGACAGAGCGCTCTGCTTTTATACCTGCCGGCAGCGGCCGTATATCTTCTATAGGGTAATCGATAATTTGTTGTGCTAATGGATCAGGCACCTTGTAGCCAAAGCCTACGCCTGCGCGTGTAGCCCAGGTTTCATTAAAACGATGAAACAATGCAATGCGAGGCAGGATAAAATTGCCATAAGTATCATTATGGTCGGCACGAAGACCTGCTTCGGCAGTAGTATTGAATGGCAAATGTGCAGTATACTGAGCAAATGCGCCTAAAGTATTGGTGCCGTAATTACCAATTGCAATATTTTCAGAGTGCAGGTTTTGAAAATTATAACCCGTAGCATTAATGCCCCCCACAAAGCTATTCTGCTTAAAAGGAACAAAGACAGATGCCTCGGTATAATAATTCAGCTGGTTGGCCTTCATATTGTACAGTGAGGCTTCAATGTTGCGGGTATATGAGCTGGCACTACCCTTGATATTCAATTTTGCATTGCCAGCCAAATTTTGTTCAATCAGTAATTCACTTGTATTGCGTTGAGTGATGTTGCGCTCGTAGTATTGATGTAGAGAGTCCGCATTATTATTTATCACTTTCATGTCGCCACCAATGCGATTTTCAAAGGTGCCTTCGTAGCCCAGTGTTATTGTAGTTTTATCGCTGGGGTAAAAGAAGAATCGGGGGTGTACCACGACCGTATTAAACTGCGAAACATCTGAAAAGCCATCATTGTTTACATCTACAGCTTTCTGATGGGTGTAGCTAGCAAAAAATGTATAACCCACTTTCTTATAACGCCTAGCCAGGTAGCCATTTATATCGCTTTCGCCAAGTGAAGTCTGGTTTAGCGTCAGCACTGCTTCCTGGTTCTCCATAGGCTTTTTGGAAATAAGATTAACAAGACCACCTATAGCGCCACCACCATACAGTGTAGAAGCAGAGCCTTTTATTAATTCTACTTGCTTAAGATCAAGAGGAGGGATCTGCATGATGCTAAGACCGCCGGAAAATCCATCAAACAATGGCATGCCATCTCTCAACAACTGAGTGTATTG
>JAFDXS010000109.1 GCA_018267795.1 Bacteroidota bacterium
GGTATCAATCTGCTCTTTGGCGTCCCATTATTATATGGTGTACTTATAACATTGCTCGATACTTTTCTCCTGCTTTATCTGCAGCGGCTGGGCATGCGCAAACTGGAAGCATTCATCATCACATTGATCTCAGTTATTGGTATCTGTTTCCTTACAGAGCTTTATTTCGTGAAGCCATCTGTAAAAGATGTTGCTGCCGGGTTTATTCCCTATTTACCCAATCATGCAGCGCTATATATAGCTATAGGCATCATAGGCGCTACTGTTATGCCGCACAACCTTTACCTGCACTCAGCATTAGTGCAAACAAGAAAATTCAAAAGGGATGATAAATCAATAAAGAAAATATTGAAGCTCAATGCAATTGACAGTACCCTGGCACTCAATATTGCCTTCTTCGTAAATGCTGCCATTTTAATTGTGGCTGCATCTGCATTTTATTTTTCAGGCCATAGGCAGGTAGCTTCCCTGCAGGATGCTTACCAGTTGCTTACCCCATTATTGGGTAACAGGAAGCTGGCATCCATTCTTTTCGCTGTTGCGCTCATTGCTGCGGGGCAAAGCTCTACAGTTACTGGCACCTTAGCGGGTCAGATAGTAATGGAAGGCTACCTGCGTTTACGTATCAATCCCTTAGTAAGGCGTTTAATTACTCGCTTGCTTGCCATAGTACCTACCATCATCGTAATACTGGTAGCCGGCCCCGAAACTGTGGACAATTTGCTAATTTTCAGCCAGGTATTATTGAGTATGCAACTTGCCTTTGCAGTAATACCGCTCATCATTTTCGTAAGCGACAAGGCTAAAATGGGCGCATTTGTCATAAAGCCCATAGTAAAAGTAACCGCATGGATTGTAGCAACGCTTATAGTCATTCTCAATTTCAAACTGGTATATGAAAGCGGGGTTGACTGGATGAGCAACACAAATAATTTCCTTGTTAAGGCATTAATAGTTGGCGGCGAGCTGGCGCTAATCGTTTTACTCATTTTCACTATTGCATATCCGCTGATACAGCGGAAAAAAGAAACCAGTATCAATATCCATAATGAAATAAATATGGACATGTCGCAATTACAAGTAAAACCATTCGAAAAAATCGCCTTGGCGCTTGACTATAGCGAGAAGGATCTAAAGGTTATCCAATACGCTATGCAAATGGCTAAGAGCAATACCTCTTTTGTATTAATACACATTGTAGAAAGCGTATCCGCCAGGATGATGGAAGGCCAGGCCCATGACTACGAAACCATAAAGGACCAGGAACAGCTTAATATTTATACACGCCTGTTTTATGATCATGGCTACAAAGCATATGGCCAGTTGGGTTTTAAAAGCCGCACAAAGGAAATTGCACGCATTGTAAAAGAAAATCACTGCGACTTACTTATTGTGGGTAGTCACGGCCATAAAACAATAAAAGACTGGCTGCTGGGCGAAACCATTAATACAGTACGCCACCTGGTCCAAATACCGGTATTCATTGCGCGCTAATATTCTTAGCAGGTCAATTACAGTTAAAAAATAATTTAATTATAATTATATATTTTATTTATTTCTTTTATTTTTTTTATAACCTATCTTTATTCTTCAGATCATAAACCTTCTGACCAATAAGGATAAAAATGAAATTGATTAAACAAGTTCTGGACTATCATAAAGTTTTTAAAATTCCCACACCTGATACCCCTAAACTACTTCCAACGCAAATATGGGATATACGCCAGGAAACACTAAAGCAGGAAATTGAAGATCAGCATTCAGCATGGGTGGAACGAGATATAAACAAAGTAACGCTAACCATTTGTAACTCAATCTATTCTCTTATCAGTCTTGCCTGTGAATCAGGTTTACAAAACCATCTGGAAAAGTGCCTGGATGAGTTGCACAGGGCAAAAATGTCCAACGTTGATGAAAACGGGCAATCAATTATTCTTAATGGTGAGATCATCCAGTCAGCTTCATTTACACCTCCCAATATCAATAGGATCCTTGATGGCGACACCAATTCTTAAATATCCTTATCCTCTTTAATGGTTATATTTGGTATAGCAATACTTGCGCTATGCAGAATAATAATGAGTTACGCTTTGCAGTGCTTATAGATGCGGATAATGTGCCCTATGCCAATGTAAAAGGCATGATGGAGGAAATTGCCAAATACGGCACGCCCACCTTTAAGCGCATCTACGGAGACTGGACCAAACCTACCGTATCAGGATGGAAATCTGTGCTGCTCGAAAATGCCATAACGCCCATACAACAATACAGCTACACAACAGGCAAAAACGCTACCGATTCCGCTATGATTATAGACGCCATGGATATACTCTATACTGGCAGGGTGGACGGTTTTTGTATTATATCCAGCGACAGCGATTTTACACGGCTTGCCTTGCGACTGCGTGAAGCCGGCATGAAGGTAATAGGCATGGGTCAGCAAAAAACACCATTACCCTTTATTGCCGCCTGCGATAAGTTTATTTATATAGAAATATTAACCCAAGAATCTGAAGAAGAGGTAGTAGTAACTGAGAAAAAGCTGGATAAGCGCACCATAAAGCTAATTGCATCTTCCATAAATGACTTAGCAGATGAAAGTGGCTGGGCGTTTCTGGGTGAGGTGGGGAACCTTATCTTAAAGAAAGAGCCCGATTTTGATCCCCGCAACTATGGCTTCAAAAAGCTAGCCCTATTGATAAAAAACACCGGCCACTTTGATATAGATGAGCGCCAAACCGACAGAGGTAATATAAAGCTGGTGTATATTAAGAACAGACCACTTCCACCACGGCAGGCAAAAAGCAGCAAAAAACGTTCTGCAAGAAGAGATTAAACAAAGTGAAGGAGGTGCCCCTGAGGCACCTCCGTTCATTAATCACACACACAACTGAAAAATCGTTCTCAAAGTGACAAGTAAATATCTTGTCGTTATTGCTGGTATATGGATGGCTTTTACTAGTCTTTTTGATGCCCGGTCGCCTTTTATATCCTTAAAAAAATCGTCCTTTATTTCTATTGTTCTGTGGCCAATTTTTGAGCTATAATCTTCGTATTTATTATCCAGAGGAAATTTCCTTAAGGATATAAAAGCTAAGCGGGGTTTCATGTAAAGAGTTTATGTTTTAATCCCTGTATTGTAATACAATAAGAATAGTGCCAACTATAAATGAAGTGAGTGAATCTATATCCTACTGTTTACTGTACTAAGAAATAACGGTTGCTACTTGTAAGTTTAGGGATACTATTCTTATAGTTATACTTATGAATATTCTCACATATCGATAATCATTTAAGCATAGAGGATGTAGCCAATGTAGAAATTCGTACACGTGGAATGCGCTCTGGTATGAGGAAAAATTTGTGCTATACTCATTAGTGCACAGTTATAAGCATTGATCAGGTTGTACACGTTGCAAAAGAGGGCTAATAACTTTAAACAAGTGCCTTAAGTACAGCTTCCTTATTTCTTCATGCCGGGGTATTTCATGTTAAGGCTATGCAGCTTGTCTCTTAGCGTTTTGGCTACGAGGTAAGACTTGTACCAGTTTTTGTCGGAGGGAATAATATGCCAGGGTATATCGCTGCAATGCTCGAAAGCACCTTCGTAATACTCCATATACCGCTGCCAGAGTTTGGACTCTATAAAGTCATTCGCATTGTATTTCCACATTTTCTGTGGTATCTCCATGCGCTCCTCGAGGCGACTGCGCTGCTCTTTGTGCGAGATATGGAGATAGAACTTAAGAACAATCGTATTATTATGCTCCTGAAGCAAATGCTCAAAGTTGTTTATCGCCTTCATGCGCTGCTTTGCGGTATGGTCGTCAATAATGCCGTGTACCCGCGTAGTAAGAATATCTTCGTAATGAGAACGATTGAATATCTCTATCATTCCCTTGGCAGGGGCATGCTGATGAATGCGCCAAAGAAAGTCATGAGATAACTCTTCAGGGGTAGGCTCTTTAAAGGGCTTTACATTAACGCCCTGGGGGTTCATGCTGGTGAAGACATCGCGCGTAAGGCCATCTTTACCAGCGGCATCCATACCCTGCACTACAATAAGGATGGAATGCCTGCCCTCTGCATACAATAAGTTTTGCAGCTCATCCAGCTCGCCTAATATCTTCGAAAGCTTTTTCTTTGTATCCCCTTTATCAATGTCTTTAGGAGGATCTGTATCAATATCTTTCAGCCTGATCTTAGCCATAGTGTATAAAGATTAATTTAGGTCGCTGTTATAAATGCGACGATAAGCCTTTATAAAGATAGCGCCCAGATTTTTATATGGCGGCACATAATCAGAGAATTTGTCTTTTACATCCTTCTTCTTATCGAAATAGATGTCCAGTGATTTCCACATGGCAATCCAGTCAATATCATTACCGCTAACTAACTGATCGTTAATTTCTTTTATTATTGGTTCATTCACGGCCATAGCACCTGTCTGTTTTGAAGAGATGATATGCGCGTCAGGGGAGTGATCTAATACTATGGAGAGATTGTGATAACCGCCACAAGAGCCAAGTACTACAATCTTTGTTTCTTTGGTCAAATGATCTAATGTCACCGGTAAGTGATAGCTATGCCCACGATGCACGATGATAGTAGGATGTATGCCATGATCTGACAGGTATTTGCAAAGCTGATTCTGCGCTTCTTCATCATCAGGTTCAGGGATCGGGAGATTTGCAAATATCACAACCGGCTTGCCTGTGGTAGATGTAATGACAGCCCAGTATTTTTCAGTAGTAATCTTCCATTTACCATCTTTGAAGTTGCCCAGGAAGCTGGCGTAAGAGTTTTTACCATCCTCATCTCCGAAGAAGAAGAACTGCTCTACTACCGTAGAAGTATCGCCTAATAAGGACTTATAAGGCACTGTATTGATAGGTGGTATATGCAAAACTGCAGACTGTGCCAATGCTGCGGAGTCGTCATTAGTTCCTTTAGCTCCCTCAAATAGTGTAGCAAGCAAAGCATATACATACATGCCCTTCCTGCTCTTCTTTTTAAAGGATACTTCGTAGTTAGCTTTTACCTGCTGATTGAGGAAATCTGCAAGGGAAGAGTCTTTAATGCTACCAAAGGCATCAGCAACATCAACCGCATCTTCAAGATCATCTTCTTTTCCTTTATCCAGACCTGCAATAAAGTCTTTCATTAAGGCTGTCTTTGCTCCTTCGTCCATTGTAGCAAGGAACTGGCTGAGCGTATTATAACCGGCACTCATCCTGATGAAAGTACGGAAGTGCTCGTAATGAACCGTATCCAGTAATCTATCACCTGTCATAGGCTTCATGCGTTCGAGCATACGATTGAAAGTGCCAAGGAAACTACTGGTATAAATCTCATCCTGACCATATACCATGATGAAGTATAACGCAACCGGAGACATATTATCAATGCATTTGAAACGCACCTTATCAGGTGATTCATGCAAATCATCCATTTCACGTACATACTTTAATGCACGGTAAGCTAACTCGTCGGTATATGTGTGCCCACCTAAAGAATCATTTTCAACTTTGAGCCTTACAAGGTTCTGAAAATACAAATCTGCATTAGCAGTAATAGCATCTATCTCTGCTATCGTTTTGCGCTTGTGATAGATATCGCTTAAGAAAGGCATTGCTTTCAATGGAACTGCAGACCTGTCTGCAATAAGGACAATAGTTTGTACTAAAGGATCCTGGCTACGGCGAACAGCTGTACGCAACTTATAATTAGTAGAAGACGCATAGTTAAACACTTCATTAGGCACTACCCTGGCAGCATCAGCAATAATATCATCAGCAAAAGGCTCATCAGCATAATCGGAAAGACGCTTAATCATAAGCACCGGATCGCGCTTACCCATCTCTTTGTATACATAAGAGCGCGCTTCGGGGTGGTCTTTCAGAAGCATATAACCATTCTCAATAGTGTAAATACTTACATGGCTTTTCACAAATTCATCCAGCCTGTTTTCGTAACTGGCGATAATCATATCATGCATATTGGTGACCAACCTACGGTAATAGTAGGGATCGACATGCGTATCGAGATTGAAAGTATTGAGCATGTGCCAAACAGCCCTTAAATAGAGAATTTTTGTTTGCTCGTCGGTAAAGGCATCCCCTTTTGAAGGCAGATTTTCAATCATTTTTTGCATGTGGTCCACATCCTTGAGCAAAGAGGCGGTAAGCAAGCGGGTAAACAAGGTGTCGCTTTCATAATATACCACCCCATCCACGGCACCATCAAAGGCATCTACGCCACGCTGTTCTTTATCTATTTTATTATGCCAAAGCTGCCTTTGCAAGGGAACAGGATGCTGCAGCGTATCGATATCGTAAATGCTAATCTTTTTCTCTACTTTCTTTTTCTTCTTATCTGCGAATGCCGGCTTACTCATTACAAACATCAATAAGGTAAGCAGACTAAATAAGTAAAAGGTCTTCCTATTCATATATACTGTGGTCCGTTTCTATGGGTGATCGTTGACAAAAATAGGGTTGTTTTCTGGGGTAAAAGCGTTAAAAAATTGGTTGGGCTATCATATAAGATATTCATTTTATTAGACTTATAGATTTACCTGTTATTTCCGCTTTTTTCCGGTGGCGGTAAAACAGGTCCATTTTACATACAGTTATCAATCAATTAGTTAAAGGCGATTTTCATAGAAATTTCCGGGATTGGGATATTTTTCTGCAGCGGAAAAACTTCTCGTTTTATAGAATAGATATTGAGGGTATTACTGCAAATATAAGAGCGATATGGTGCTTTGGGCTTATTTCGTTAACATTTGTGTTAGTTGTAAATCGTAAGTCTGGGGGTTGGGTTTATAGTATGTCAAAGAGCTGTTATGCGATTGTGCCCTGATTTGGCAAGTTACGATTATTAACACGGGGGTTCCAAATTAAGATATGCACATTTTTAATTAAAAAGTAAAAATTGAAATGGGCAGGGAAGGTTATAGCAAATTTCTAAAATATAGACTGAGCTCGTATATAATAGTACCTTTGCCAAGAATATAAAACCAGCCGGGAAGTCCTGTAAATGAATATTGAACAATATATAAATAGTGGCATATTACAGGAGTACAGCCTTGGGATACTTAGTGAACAAGAAAAGGCTGTAGTAGAAAAAAATTGCGCTCTGTACCCCGAAATAAAAATGGCCCTGCGTAATATAGAACTGGGACTACAAAAATTTGCCGAGGCTAATGCCGTGTGGCCGGGAACTGAGCTACAAAACAGGATATGGAAAACCCTGGAAAATGTGAATAAAGAAAAACAGATGGACCCCGAGGACCTGCCTATCATCAATGAATTTACAGACTACAGCAAATGGCTAAGCCTGGTAAAGGGACTACTACCAGACCAACAGGACAAAGAC
>JAFDXS010000010.1 GCA_018267795.1 Bacteroidota bacterium
GGCTGATAGTAAAAGTAAAAGACCCATCGAGCAAGGCCTTTGTACAGTACCTGCAAACCAATGACTATACTACTAATGCCGAACAACTGCGCTGGACCAAACTACGCTCAATAGTGGAAGTGGTGACGGGGGCTACGGGACTACTGGCAGTGCTGCTGATGGCGCTGGGGGCGCTGGTGTTTATACTCTTTATAGAGCTGACGATAGCGCGGGCGCAGCAATCTATAACGCTACTGTTGCAAATAGGCTATGCGCCTGGCTACCTGAGCCGGTTTATGATAAAGAAATTCTTTCCGCTATTGCTGGCCACAGCGCTAATGTCTATGGCTATAGCTGTACTGGTGCAAATGGGCATAGCCAGCTGGATAAAAGTGATGCACCTATCGCTGCCAGCCTACCCGGGATGGCCTGTGTATGTGGCGCTGGCAGTAAGCACGCTTATATTGCTTTCGCTGGTGGCAACATCTATAGTAAGGGCGATAAGAAATACTGATTAAACAATATGCTATGAACATTGAAGAACTGAGAGACTACGCAATAGCGAAGCCTGAAACAGAGGAGGGATTTCCATTTGGAGAAAGTACGCTTGTGTTTAAAGTAAAGGGCAAAATATTCCTGCTTGTATCGCTGGATGCGGAGCCGCTGCAATTTAATGCCAAGTGCGACCCTGAAAAAGCTATGGAACTGCGCGAACAATATGATAGCGTACTGCCGGGCTACCACATGAACAAGAAGCACTGGAACACAGTAATAATAGATGGCAGCCTGAGCAATAAGCAGCTAAAAGAGTTGGTGGACCATAGTTATGCACTCGTGGCCAAGATCAAAAAATAGTTACGCGACATAAACTACCATTGTTTTGTTTTTATTTTGCAGCCAAACCAGCCTTAGGCTTTATGAAAAAACTTTTGTTGTGCTTAGCCCTTTGTTCCTTTTTCAAGACGGGCTTTGCGCAAATAGAAACTCCGCTCTCCTTTACATCAGAAGATGATAATAAGGTGGTGAAGGAAACCGACTCGGGCAAATATTACACCGCCAGCAAAGACCCTGAAAAGACGGTATATATAGGTGAAGACCCAATGGTGTACCGCCTATATGATAAAGACAATGTGGTGCTGGTGGAGGGAACCTTAGTGGCTGATGGCGACAAATACCTGCACCAGGGCAAATGGACAGAATACTACGGCAAGGGGAAAGTAAAAGCAAGTGGCTACTATGTGCGGGACAGACCTATGGGCAACTGGGCGAAGTACTACCCGAGCGGTAAGCTAATGAGCAGCTATAGCTATGCACCTATAGAAAATAATGGCAGCCCCTACTACTGCATGGCAGGCAGCTATGAAGAATACTATGAGAACGGGCAGCTAAAGGTGAGCGGCTTTTATAAAGCAGTGATAGATGAGAACAGCAAAGACACCGTGATGGTACAAGACCCTATGACGGGCAACGATGTGAAGAAGATAATAAAGGGCAGCAGACCGAGGCCGGAGAAATTTGGCAGCTGGGAATATTATGATGAAAAAGGGGAGCTAACAAAGAAAGAAGAGCTTTAATATGATAAATTAATAATATTACCACTTTGTAAAAGGAGGAAAAATACTGGTATTTGAAAGAAATTTTTATACCTTTGCCATCCTCTTTCAGAGAATACGGGCATAGTTCAACGGTAGAATAGAGGTCTCCAAAACCTTTGATCCTGGTTCGAATCCGGGTGCCCGTGCTGATTAAGTAGTTTTTGAGCGGAATTAGGAATTTTAGAAGAATAATAATTAGATTTGAAACTTAACTTTATTAATAATTAACCTGTTATACAGTTTAAAAAAGGCTGTCATGGCGGGTTTAGATTTTTTTTATGAGCAAATTCGGCAGTTATATACAAGAGGCTTACGATGAATTGGTGCATAAGGTAAGCTGGCCTTCATGGGATGAATTGCAGCAGACCACTATCATCGTGTTAGTTGCCCTCGCTATAGTTACCCTTGTTATCTTCGGTATGGATGCCGTGTCTCAAGGTGTACTAACAACAATTTATAACATCTTAGGTAAGTAAACGACGTACAATGGAAGAAGCTGTAACCAACCAGGACACCAAATGGTACGTGTTGCGTGTCATTAGTGGTAAGGAGAAAAAAGTAAAAGAATATCTCGATAAAGAAGTAAAGATAAATGGCTGGGGAAATGCTATTCTACAGGTATTATGCCCTGTAGAAAAGGTTTTCAAAGTGCAAGGCGGCAAGAAAGTATTGCGTGAAAAAATACTTTTCCCTGGCTACCTGATGCTGGAAGCTCACGATGGTAAGCTTTCGGATGACATGATACAGTCTATAAAGAATGTAACCAGTGTAATACACTTCCTGGGTAAAGACCAGCCTACTGCGCTTCGCAAATCTGAAGTGAACAAGATGTTCGGTAAGATGGACGAAGTGAGCGAACAGGGCGTGGGCTTTGCAGAACCATATATAGTGGGCGAAACCGTGAAGATAATAGATGGTCCGTTCAACGACTTTAATGGCACTGTGGAAGAAGTGAATGAAGAAAAGAAGAAACTGAAAGTAGTAGTAAAAATATTTGGCCGTGCTACCCCTGTAGAACTAAACTACATGCAGGTAGAGAAGATTGCCTAAAAACTCGTTTATTTAAAGCGATAAAAGCGCCGCAGCTATTCCTGGCTGCGGTATTTTTTTGCCCTATAGTTAACTGTTGAAATTAACCTTCGAGATGGATGGAGATAACTATCATGCGGGTATGGAGATCCTGGATGGCATTGCTGAGGGGAATGCTGGGATCGCGGTAGAGCTGGTTTACGAGGCCCTGGCTCAGCTTAATTTCCGGAGAGAAAATGAAGTTGGGGTTGAAGAACTCAAAGCCAAAGCCCAATTCAAAGCCAAGATCTATAGGACTCACTTTCAAAAATTCGTCTGCCCTGTGAGAGCGGGCATTAGCTGCAAGATCGTAGTCGAACTTACCACCACCAAGAGCGTAGAAACGGAAATTCTTAATACGGTCGCTTTTAAACTTTACCTGTAGTGGCAGGTGCATGTATATAGACTCAATAGTGCGATCGGAAGAGCTATCTGCAGGGATGGTCATGTCAAAAACCAACCTCTTTTCTGAAAAGGATAAAGAAGGCACAAACCTGAGGTCGAAACGCTTGCTGAGGCGCAGGTTGGCCATGAGCCCAAGGTTAAAACCGGGCATAATGTAGGGCTGAATGCGCTTGAATGTATCGAAATTGGCAAAAGACTCGGTGTAGCGTATTCTGTAACTGGATAAATTGAGGCCGAAAGTGATACCAAAGTAATATGCCTTATCGTCATGCTCGGGCATATTGAGGTTATCGCGCTGAGCCATAGCAGGGTTTACAACCAAAATACCAAGCAGAAGAATTAAAATAATTGTGCGTAAGCGCATGAACCCTTGATGTTATCTTTTTTTATAGAACGCGAAACGCGAAGATACAGTATGTAGTTTGTTAATTCAATGCTGCAAAAACCTATAAGTTTTTGTTAAGGAAATATATCAAAAATTTAGCAATGAGGATAATATTGAAGCCCTAACTTAGTCGCCTATTTGCTAAACACTTAAAACATACACAATTATGGGACTAAGATTAGGGGACGCTGCTCCCAACTTTACAGCAAAAACAACTGAGGGAGATATTAATTTTTACGATTACCTGGGCAATGGATGGGGCGTATTGTTCTCCCACCCTGCCGACTATACACCAGTGTGTACTACGGAACTGGGCAGAACAGCACAACTAAAAGACGAGTTTGCGAAACGCAATGTAAAAGTACTGGCCGTGAGCGTGGACCCACTAGACAAACACAAAGGATGGGTAAATGATATAAATGAAACGCAGCATACAACAGTTACGTTCCCTATAATCGCCGATGATGATAAGAATGTGGCTACGCTGTATGATATGATACACCCTAACGCATCTGCAACTGCTACTGTGCGCTCGCTATTTGTGATAGGACCTGATAAGGCTGTGAAGCTTATTATTACCTACCCTGCATCGACAGGCCGTAATTTCCAGGAAGTGCTGCGTGTGATAGACTCGCTGCAGTTGACCGCTAACTATAGCGTAGCTACACCTGCTGACTGGAAACCAGGTGAAGACGTAATAGTAACACCAGCAGTATCAACCGAAGATGCTGAAAAGAAATTTCCTAAGGGCTTAAAGATCGTAAAGCCATACCTGCGCTATACACCGCAGCCGGACTTGCAATAAGACATTCACCTGTCAGCATGAACACGAAAAAGCCCATCTGATTGATGGGCTTTTTACTTATTTTGATGCTGTGTAGAGCGTGGTAATACCTAATGTAAGCGGTCTTGCTTTTGCCTCTTTGAAGCCGCATTGCCGCAGCATATCGCAGAATACCTTCCCTTCAGGAAAAGCCATTACAGACTCGGGCAGGTAGGTATATGCTTTATTGTTCTTAGATACCATTTTGCCGAGTGAAGGCAGTATGTAACGGAAATAAAATTTGTATAGCTGCTTTACGGGGAACTTTTTAGGGTGAGAAAACTCGAGTATCACCACTTTGCCTCCCGGTCTTAATACCCTGCTCATTTCCTTAAGGCCTGCTGCAAGATGCTCGAAATTGCGCACACCGTAGGCACACATAACGGCGTCGAAATGGTTTGTTTCGAAGGGTAATGCTTCGCTATCGCCGTGCTGCAGGCTTATGATCTGCTCTAATTGCTGCTCTTTTATTTTTTTTCTGCCCACTTCTAGCATCTGGTCGGCAATGTCAACGCCAATAATATTTTGAGGCCCTAGCTTAGAGGCAGCAATGGCGAGGTCACCTGTGCCTGTGGCTACATCCAGTATGTTTTGGGGCTGCACTTTCTGCACCTCTGCTATGGCTTTTTTTCTCCAGCCTTTGTCTATGCCTAGCGATAAAAAGTGGTTGAGAAAATCATATTTGCCAGCTATGTCGTTGAACATATCGGCAACTTGCGCTTTCTTGCTTAAATTTGATGACGCATCCGGTAACACACTTGCTGCCGGATTGCCCTGTTCGTTAGCTTGCATTCGTTGCAAAAATACACTACAACCATCAATGGAAATACGTTCTGCCAAATATTTGATAAGCAGCCCTACAATAGAAGGCTGTCCTAAGCCCGACAAACCGGAATACGCCTTTATAGGCCGCTCTAACGTGGGTAAGTCATCGCTGATAAATATGGTTACCAACCAGACAAAACTGGCCAAAACCTCGGGGACACCCGGTAAAACACAAATGATCAATCATTTTCTTATAAATGATTCTTTCTATATAGTGGACCTTCCCGGCTATGGCTTTGCCAAGGTCTCTCAGAAGCAGCGCAATGCCTGGGAGAAAATGATAGAAACCTACCTGCAAAACAGGGGCAACCTGATGACCGTGTTTGTACTAATAGATAGCCGATTGAAGCCCCAGAAACTGGATCTGGATTTCCTGGCAAAGCTGGGTGAATGGGGTATTCCATTCAATATGGTATTTACAAAAGCAGACAAAAATACGCAACGGGATACTGCGAAAAATGTACGGCAATTTATAGAAACAATGAAGCAGGACTGGGAGTTTATACCAAGATCATTTGTGACCAGTACCATAAAATTTACCGGCAGAAAAGAAATACTTTCATTTATAGAAGAATTGAACAACGAGTTCAGTCCTCAGCCAATAGAATAGGCATATACGAGGGTAATTATTTTAAAAAATATTTTAACTTTTATAAAAAAAGCGTCGTCTTTTTATAACTTGCCTGTACATGTGCAGCTATTTGTTGCCTTAACCGAAGCGTTTATGAACTTCAAAAAAATAATTCTATTTGTAGCAGCCTGTCTTATCCTTCTCATATTTTTCAATACCACCTTTTATGGTAATTGGTTTCAAACCAAAATATACAGGGCCTGGGAGTCTGAAGCTGAAGTGGAAACATTTGACTACCAATGGGATCATATGGACCCTGTGCAAAGAAAAATAGATAAGCTAGCCTCTACTTATACTTTTTCGCAACAGGTAGCGGAATTTCTAAAAAAGAATGGCGCTAAAAATCCGCTGGTGCTTTTGCCCCCACAGGAATACATAAAGGAAAGGCAAATAGACATGATAATACCGGAACCTATCGTGTTTTACTACCATTGCGGCGTAAAAGGCGCATGGTATAACAGTGCCAACGTAAACCAAGCGAACTGGGCAATTATAGCCAGGAATGGGGAATTAACCATCATCCCTATTCAAAATCAACCTGAACGTGACGCAATTATTGCTTCTTATAAAAGTGCCGTAGATAAAGCTAACCAAGCTGCAGGCCAACCAAAATAATTTTCGATATGAATTTTACAGGATTATTATTTGTACTTATTGGCCATTTTTTATCGGGGCGCGGAACCCTGGCCATCTTCAACATAAAGCTGAAGCCATTGATAACCTTTCTCGTATCGATGATACTGGGTGTAGCCCTTCTATCGCTGGTGCCATTTATTATGCAGCTATTTTATATTCCTATTACACGTACTAATGTGATATTGGGGATAGCAATACTTTGTCTGTTACTTAATATCCCTACACTGATAAGATTAAGGAGCGGTAACATAACGATGCCGAAGCTAAACTTTAACCTGGAGTTTTATGAGATACCTGTGCTATTAGTTTTTACTGTCGTAATGCTTGTGAGCATCTGGCGCTGCTTCTACTACCCGCCTTTTGCACGTGACATGCTCTCAGGCCCTGAAGCTATAGCAGAGTTTACGGTGCGTGAAAAGACCATGCTTAATTCTATCTTCTCACTAAACCTGGAGTCAACTAATAACCACCTGAAGCCACCATACGTTACCGACCTGCAGATCATTTATAAAATGCTCGTATCGCCTTTCGGGCAGGTATGGCTAAGCGTACTTGCGGTAAGTTTTCTTATATGGGCTTATGCGATACTGAGAGAAAAACTGCATCCATTTATTGCAGGTATCATTTTCCTTTTCTTCTTTACCATGCCAGACCCATTTGCATATACCTATATCATGTTGTTTGACTATAGCAATATGGTGTTTTTCTTTGCTGGGTTTTATTTCCTCGTTCAATATCTTGAAAAGAAACAGTACAATATTTTTCTATTCTCTGTTTTACTCTTTGGGATCGCTACGTATATAAGGCTAGAAACGTTGGTGCTGGAAGGATTAATATTACCCCTGTTATTCTTCTATTTCAGAAAGGACAAAGTACCTCCTGTAAAGATAATTATCCGCTTTGCCATCTTTTTAATAGTACCATTTTTCTTTTATGAAATGTGGGTTGGCTTATTCGTAAAGCATTATCTACCGGTACACTTTGATGTAAGCCAGGAAATAAATAAAAACTTCAGTAACCTGAGCCCATTCTTTGAAAGGCTGGGCAGCATGACCAAAATACTGATATTCGGGATCTCGGATAATCCAAACCAAAAGGATATAAACCTGAGGCTGTATGGCTACTTTGTGTACCTGTTCCTGCTTATCCTTATTGTTGATATTATTTTCTATCGCAAATACTTTACACTGGAAAGTAAAGTGGCGCTGTATGGCATATTAGTAGTGTATCTTGGGATGCCATTTCTTGGCTACCTGATACCATGGGTGGACCTGATGAACACTACGAAACGCGGGCTATACAAGATGTTCCCGTTGATGCTGCTATATATGCGCAATAGCGGGCTGCTGCAAATGCTATCGAACAACATACGGAACTGGGAGCTGCCACAAATACCAGGTGCCAAGCGGCCTAAAACAGCAATGGCTAATACCAGCCAGCCGAAACCGGCAGCCCAACCAAACAAGAAGAACAAGAAATAGAAATTATTGCTGCGTATAAGGAAGCATTTCTTCCAGGTATTTTCGCTCATTACTTAAACGGGGAACTTTGTGCTGGCCACCAAGTTTCCCTTTGTCTTTCAGCCACCTGTTAAAGCCGTCTTTAGGCATTATGTGTACAATGGGCATCCTTAATGCTATATCCTTGTGGCGCTTGGCCTCGTAGTCTGAATTGACCAATTGCAGGGCTTTATCCATTTTCTCTACAAAAACATCCAGCGGACATGGCAGCTTTTCGAACTCTATAATCCATTCATGAGCGCCATTGCTCTGTCCTGTCATATATACAGGCGCTGCAGTGTAATCGTTTACTATAGCACCGGTTTCAGCACATGCTTTTTCTATAGCATGGTCGGAATTATCTACTATTACCTCTTCGCCAAATGCATTAATAAAATGCTTGAGCCTGCCAGTAACTTTAATACGGTAAGGCGCTAAAGAGGTGAACTGAATAGTATCGCCTACCAGGTAACGCCAAAGGCCACCATTAGTATTGATGACCAGTGCGTAGTTCTTATTTAGCTCTACCTCTTTCAGCGTTAATGTTTCAGGATGCTCTTTGCCATATTCCTCCATGGGCATAAACTCGTAGTAGATACCATGATTGAGGAACAGCAACATTCCCTCCCTGCCTATTTCATCCTGAGCTGCAAAAAAGCCTTCAGATGCATTATAGGTTTCGAGGTAGTGCATGCTGCGCGAAGGAATATATTGCTCGAACTGATGGCGATAAGGCTTAAAGCTCACGCCGCCGTGTATGTATAGCTCCATATTAGGCCAAACATCCAGGAGATTGTTTGTACCTGCTATTTCAAATATTCTTTTTATGAGTACAATGGTCCAGGTAGGTACCCCGGCTATGTAGGTAACATTCTCTTCTATGGTGCTATGTGCTATTTTTTCAATCTTAGCCTCCCATTCATCCATGAGCGCCGTAGCCAGATCGGGCGTGCGACCCATTTGGCCGAACCAGGGCATATTCTGCAGCATAACGGCTGAGAGATCGCCAAAAAATGAATCAGCATTCAACTGATTAATCTGGTGGCTGCCACCTATTATCAAACATTTGCCCGACAGGACACTTGACTGCGGGAAGCTGCGCAGATATAGCGTAAGCACATCTTTGCCTGCTTTGTAATGATTATCATCGAGCGACTCTTTGCTAACCGGTATAAACTTGCTTTTATCGCTGGTGGTACCGCTTGACTTAGCAAACCACGTAATGGGAGAGGGCCACAGAATATTCTGGTTGCCTTCTCTAATACGCTGTATATATGGTTTTAAGGTATCGTAATCATTAATGGGTACATTCTTCTTAAAATCAATAACATTATCAATTTTATCGAAACTGTACTTCTTGCCGTACTCGGTGAACTGCGCAGAACCTATAAGATTATTAAAAACTTGCTTTTGGGTATCTATTGGGTTAAGCACATAATTATCTATCGCACTTTGGCGCAGCTTTATATAACCTTTAAACGCAGGACTAATTATGCTCATCTTATCTACTTCAGGTTTTGGCTATTAAAAATTAAGGGTATAGTCAATTCCCGTTACTACTAAACTACAATTTACTTTTTATATTGAGTAGGGGTATAGTCCTTTCTTTTCAGCTCAAAATGGCGTCCAAGATACACTTTTCTTACCTGCTCGTCGGCAGCCAGCTCCTCTGCAGAGCCTGATTTAAGAATTTTACCTTCAAAGAGCAGGTAGGCACGATCTGTAATAGACAATGTTTCCTGTACATTATGGTCTGTGATGAGAATACCAATGTTTTTAAACTTTAACTGGGCTACTATAGTCTGTATGTCTTCTACGGCTATAGGATCGATGCCTGCAAAAGGCTCATCGAGCAATATAAACTTAGGATCTACAGATAGTGCCCTAGCTATTTCCGTACGTCTTCTTTCACCACCACTCAATACATCGCCGGGACTCTTGCGCACATGCTGCAGGTGAAACTCGTCCAGCAGCGACTCCAGTTTATTCTTCTGCTCGCCTTTTGTAAGATTGGACATCTCCAGTATGGCGCTGATATTATCTTCCACCGACATCTTTCTGAACACTGAGGCTTCCTGGGGCAAGTAACCTATTCCCATCTTTGCCCTTTTGTACATGGGCAGCTTAGTAATATTCAGATCATTCAGAAACACATCCCCTTCATCGGGCTTCACCAGGCCTACTACCATGTAGAAGGACGTGGTTTTCCCCGCTCCGTTTGGCCCCAAAAGGCCCACAATTTCACCCTGCTGCAACTCAAATGATACATTATTCACAACAGTACGTGTACTATAGCGTTTTATCAATCCCTTTGCCTGTATCTTTAAGTTCATCGACATTGGCGCAAAAATAACAAACCTATTTTAGATGGAGATATATAATATTTCACATTAATACCTGTATTCTCTGTTTCTTTTCTCAGATATAACGAATTGAATATCTATTTTTGCGGCATTAATTATGAAAGTCACACAACATTTAGCAAACGCTAAGAAAACAATTATTTCGCTGGAAATTCTGCCTCCTACCAAAGGGAAGAGCATAGAGTCTATCTATCATCACCTTAGCCCGCTAATGGAGTTTAATCCCAGCTTTGTAAATGTTACCTACCATCGTGCCGAGCAGATGTATAAAAAACGTGCAGACGGAAATTTTGAGCGCGTGGAGATACGTAAACGCCCAGGTACTGTAGGAATATGCGCCGCTATAATGAACAAGTATAAAGTGGAGGCTATTCCTCACCTGATATGTGGTGGCTTTAGTAAAGAAGAAACTGAAAATGCGCTGATAGATCTGCACTTCCTGGGATTGGAAAACGTACTCGCATTACGTGGTGATGCTGCTGCCAATGAAAAGTTTTTTACACCCCATCCTAATGGACACCGATATGCAGAAGATCTGGTGAAGCAGATAATAGACCTGAACAATGGCCGCTATATGGAAGAAGATATAATGGACGGAGTGAAAACCGATTTTTGTATAGGCGTAGCAGGATACCCGGAAAAACATTTTGAAGCCCCCAACCTTGATACTGATATCTATTACCTAAAACGTAAAATAGATATGGGTGCAGACTATGTAACGACACAGATGTTCTTTAACAATGAGCACTACTACAACTATGTGAAGCGCTGCAAAGAGCACAATGTAAACGTGCCCATACTACCCGGACTGAAACCACTGACCAATAAGCGCCAGCTGACCATGATACCCAGCATCTTCAATGTAGAGGTACCATACGACCTGTACAATGAAATGATGAAAACGAAGAACGAAGCCGATAGCGACAAAGTGGGCACCGAATGGCTGCTGGCACAATGCCGCGACCTGCTGAAAAACAACGTACCGGTACTACACTTCTATACGCTGGGTAAGCCGCAGATAGTATATAATGTACTAAAAGAACTTTTCTAAATTAATTAATGAACTGCATTTGCTGCAGTGGGTATTGCACCATAGTCTGAAAGGATCTGGTGCAATATTTTTTTGCGCACAGCCATCCAATCCTTTGCGGTATCTGCCAATGGCATAGAGAAGTTTTGGGCGAAGAAATAGGGATACATGCGTATGTTGGTTTTGTTCATGGCATCTTTGTTTTCATGCACATATTCTATACGCTCTACGAAGCCGACAATCCAATAAATCATATCCTTGCCCTGTACGCCGGTACCTGTTTTATAATAAAGCTTGTAATTGGAAGAATCTTCCTGCAACATCATGCTGCGCACGATGCGCTGTGTGCGCTCTGCAAAAGGCAATTCATTGAAGTAAAGCTTCTTAATGAAGCCGACTTGTTCATCAGCAGTTATTTGCAATGAGGTGTCCAGCCAGAACTGGTCAATTTTATCGCCTATTTTCATATTGCCGTACTTTACGGTATCCAAGTAGTGCTGCATTCTGGATGCACCTATGCGGCGGGCGATCTCCTGATAATAGGCGACATTGCTTACCTTGAACGCTTCACGCATATTCATGTCTTTATTCCACTCAGGATGTGAACGAACTACTCCATCCCACTTTATCACCATTTCATCATCTGGCGCTACAGCTGTTTCCAGCGCTACAAGGGAATTGAAAATCTTGAAAGTAGATGCAGGGAGAAAACGCTGCGTGCAGCGCTCTTGATTGTAATAGTGAATCGTTTCATGCGTCTGGTCGCGCAACATAAAGCAGCCACTCTTTATGCCCTCCGCCTCGAAATACTTACCCCAGTCCTTGTGCTCTTTTATGCGTGTTTTGGCACATGAAGACAATAAAACAACTGATAAACAAAACAATACAAGACGACTGCGCATAATATAATACCCTGGTTTTCTAAACAGCTGCAAAGGTAAGTGGTGAAAAGGGAAATGTTGTAAAAGAGTTAATAAAACACTTTAATACTTGCTATCATGAAAAAACAATATTTACTTTGTAAAACAAAGCACTTTTATGTCTATTGAGACCAAAGACACATCACTGGAAACATTGCAGGAGATACGCACCATAATGGAGCGATCTGCACGTTTTTTATCACTGAGCGGCTGGAGTGGCGTGTGGGCAGGCAGTGTGGCACTGGTGGGTGCTGTAATCGCCCATTACTGGCTATTACAGTTTCGGATAAATCAATCATACAGACTTGATGAAGCAAGGATAAAATTTATTTTCCTGGGTATTATCATTTTTATAGCTGCGCTAATGGGCGGATTTTTCTTTACCGCCCAGAAAGTACGCAAACAAGGGCATACATTATGGAATAATGCATCCCGACAATTACTATTGCAGATATTGGTGCCTTTGGCAACAGGTGGTGTATTTGTATTAGCATTTATCAGCAATGCAAATGATCAATACATAGCGCCTGCATGTCTTGTGTTTTATGGGTTAGCGCTGATCAACTGCAGCAAATATACTTTATCAGATATCCGCTACCTAGGCTACCTGGAGGTGCTGCTGGGATGTATAAATATATTTTTTGCGAAATATGGGCTTTATTTTTGGACGGCAGGCTTTGGTATATTGCATATTTTATATGGTATAATAATGTGGAATAAATATGACCGGCACACTGCTTAAGCGCTAGATGATGGATAACCCAATAGAACAGTTAAATAAGATTTTCGACAGCCGCATACGGATAGGTATTATGAGCGCATTGATTGTCAATGAAAGCCTGAATTTCAATGACCTGAAAGCGCTGATAGATGTAACTGACGGGAACCTGGCAACGCACCTGAAGACACTGGAAGAAAATAACTTTATAAAAGTGCAGAAAGGATTTATAGGACGCAAGACCAATACTACTTACACTATTACCAAAGCGGGAGAAAAAGCATTTCGCGCGCACCTGGACGCGCTTGAAAAAATAATTAAAAAATTAAACTAATATTTTTTTAATCATTTCACTTTGAAATTAAAAGTACTTTCTAACATAAAAATCTCTAACTATGTACAACGAATCAATTATCACCACGTTTTGGGACAGAAACAAAATCCTTATTAAAGGCTTATTAGTAGGCTTTCTCATCCTCATCATGCTCATACCCAGTGTTTTCATATTAAACCTGGTATCTGAAAGAAAATCGAGACAAGAAGAAGTAGTGAAAGAAGTAAGTAGTAAATGGGCTGGCTCACAAACCCTGACCGGGCCTGTACTTATGGTGCCCTATAAAGAGCCTGGACAAGATGCAAATGGGAAGCAAGTTATTTATAAAAAGCTGGCTTACTTTCTACCGGATGTGCTGACTATTAATAGCAGTATGCAGCCAGAAAAGCGGCATCGCAGCTTGTTTGATGTGATGTTGTATCGCTCTGCAATGGATGTAAGCGGGCATTTTAATCCACTACCATTAGGTGCGCTGAAGATACCGCCGGAGAATATAATATGGGAGGAAGCCAGCATAGCTATAGGCATAAACGACGTGCGTGGGCTGGAGAATGAAGTGCAGGTAGACTGGAATGGCGTGAAACAAAATATGGAACCTGGAATAACACCGAATACTGCATTGACAGAAGGTTTAAGTCTGCCTGTAAAAGTGGACGCATTGACGCCTGTAAATTTTTCCATGCATATAGACCTGCGTGGATCAGGACAACTATATTTTACGCCTGTGGGTAAAACAACTGAGGCTGTATTGACGGCCCCATGGAAAGATCCTGCTTTTGATGGGCAGTACCTGCCAACGGAAACACCTAATGTGACAGATAAAGGGTTTACGGCCAAATGGAAGATACTTCCTGTTTCGCATGCATTTCCGCAACAGTGGAAAGATAAAGCTGTATCATTGACTGATGGTGCATTTGGTGTGAAGCTGATACAGCCGGTAGATGGGTATGCAAAGACCGAACGCTCAGTGAAATATGCCATACTATTTATCGCGCTAACCTTCACTATCTTTTTCTTTCTTGAAATACTAAGGAAAAAGCATATTCATCCGCTGCAATACCTATTGGTGGGGTTTGCGCTTACTATATTTTATTCGCTACTCTTATCTATCTCGGAATATACAGGCTTTAACCCGGCTTATCTTATTGCTACAACGGCCACTATATCACTTATCGGGCTGTATGTGCGAAGCATCTTTAAAGAAACAAAGACTGCAATAGGATTTACCAGTGTATTGGCCGCACTTTACGGGTATATCTTCATACTGATACAATTGCAGGACTATGCGTTGCTATTCGGCAGCATCGGCTTGTTTGTGATCATTGCCATTATGATGTACTACTCCGGAAAAATAGACTGGTATGGGACAAAACAGTTGAATAAACCCAAAGAGCAAGACAGTGATGGCAACTATGTAAATATTGTTCAATAATTTTATTGCCGATATTCAGCTGCTAAATAATAATCATGGATAAGAAGCCAATGACCTTTGAGTCGAGAAAGAACAGTTTTGTTT
>JAFDXS010000110.1 GCA_018267795.1 Bacteroidota bacterium
AGTTATCATTTCATTTTCACGATCTATCAACGTAGGATAAACACTTATAGCAGCATTAGCCAGGGGTGTAACTGTACCTGCCAATTTATAGCTGCTGGCATTGCCTGTGCAGGTGCGAGTGATAATTGATACAGGGAAATCCATTATTGTTATAGGCATTAACTGTGGATTGTCTACCACATTATAGGTCAGATCCTGGACGGAAGGTGTAAAGCTTATTCTCTGCATTGCATTGCTGGCATTACCACATGTTACGCCTAAGGTATTTGTTTTTATCAATCTTAAATCTGAACTGCCACTGCCAAGGATATAATTTAAATTAGCATTATCAGTTCTGTGAAACCCACTGTTACCGTAATTATCCTTAATATTATATTGCTGGCAAAACATTTGGCTCAATGTCGATTTATTAACCTTAAACAACATAGGAGATGCATCGTACGATGGCGAACAAAAAGATTGCCATCCTCCGACAATATAATTGCCATCACTGGACATTGTAAGGCTTAAACCATAGTTCTCACATTTACTCCAATAATACCTACCGATAAATGAAGTATAGGATGCGCTGCACCTCAGCAGGCCAACACCAGACGCGTTTCCAGGCGCAGGATTGATACCGCTGTTCACCTCAATATAAGTCATTGCCAGATTAGAACCGTCCCACAAAATATCCGGGTCGAATGGCCGAGTACCACCTGTCGTAATATTCTCATATGGTGTCAGCATATTGCCGTTCTCATCAATCTCAAAGCTAAAGAGCGTTGTCGTACGTATGTTTATTGTATCATACAGATCGCGCGTGCCTGCAATAGCAAGGATCTTCTGATTGGGGTTAGAAGGACTGGTGAATGAAGTAATGCTATGACCAAAATCTCGGATAGCTGTGCTATTACCATAGTATGCCCTATTAGCATCGACATACGTCTTGCTCCAAACCAATGTTCCGTTCTGGTGCAATCTTATGATGCCAACGTTTGCGTCATTGTTATAAACAGGATTTGGCGGGCCTGCAGTGTATATAATATAATAGTTTTCCTGATCATTAGGTGGATTATTGGGATAAGATACTTTTTCAATATCCACGTTATTAGAATAGCCAAACGCCATGCTCCCATCGTAATTTTGTGGAAATGTATATGCCCAAACCTGGTTTAAATTATTATCATATTTGGTAATGACAACATTATACAAAAAGAGGGAAACCAGCAATATGCCGTTGTCAGATGTTTCTATTATCCGTTCAATGCTATTACTTGTGTCTCTTTCCTTTGCAGCCAATACGTTGCCATTATTATCGGTTTTTATAAGCACACACTTGTTTATCGTTGTAGAGCCTGATGAAATTGCGGGGCTGCACATCACTATATCATTCCCGCCTGTAGTATTAGCGGGTAAGGCTATATTACCGGTAATCAAGCCTGTACCCGAAAGCGAGTAAGTTTTGTTGAACTGCGCACGGGCAGTAATCGAAATGCCCGCCAGCAGAACTGCTAGTATCAATAAATGTTTTTTCATAGTTAATCTTTTATCTTGTTGGTGAAGAAAATCATTTATTACAAGTGCGCACTGTAATATCACTAAGCTACTGATGCGAAAGAGAAAAAATATAAGAAACCTAATAAACGGATAAAAAACCTAATAAACGGATAAAACAACTGTTAAGCAACAGTTACAAACGCCCGGAACTTACTATATAAAATGATTACAACCTCGGTGCCGCATTCTCCCGGCTCGGCACGTTTATTAATCCGTACTGAATGAATGACATTATAAAAATCAGAAAGGCGCTCCAGCCTTTTCCGCGTAAACTCAATTCCCATAGAGGTTTTGTCAGCTTGTACGTTTTTGTTATTCTCGTTATAGCCAACCCCATTATCTATAATATTAATGACCAGATAGTCATCTGTTGAAATACTCAGATCTATTTGGATGGTAAAATCAGCGATGTTTGATCTATATCCATGCACTATTGCATTTTCGACAAACGTATGGATAAGCAGTGGTGGTATTAAAATATTTGATGCAGAAACGCTGCTATTGATTTGCAGCTTCACATTTTCATTAAAGCGGAGATTTTGCAACATTACGTAATTCCTGACCAGTATCAGTTCTTTTTCCAGCGATATAAAATCAAACCGGAGGTTCTCGATGTTTTGCCTGATCAGTTTGCTGAGCATGGCGAGGTATTCGTTCGCCTGTTCGCGTTCATTTTCATTTACCAAGTTTTGAATATTGTTGATAGCATTAAAGACAAAATGCGGATTGAGCAGAGAATTGATGGCTTTATGCTCCAGTTGCATGTAATGCAGCTCATTACGCAGTCGTTCCCTACGTTTTTTAAAGACCAGAAAAACGACGGCAAATATTACAATAAAAACAGTCGCTACAATAGCGCTGATAAACCACAATGTATTATAAAAAGGAGGCCGTAACTGAATGCTGATCGTCTTTACAGGCGACGTAATACCATTTTCAGTAACGACACGCAACTGTATGGTATACGATCCAAAATCAGATAACCAAATATTGATATTGCTCCCATCGCTCCTGATCCATTCACCTACAATTCCATTCTTAGCAACACAGTATTGAAAATAATTGTCCGAGTTATTAAAGTACAAGGATCCTAACTGTATGCTAACATTACTATTAATCCCATATTTGGTTATAATAGGTTTGTCAGCACTATATTCTTTATGGTTCAGGATGAGTTTTTTTACAAACAATATTGGGCTGCCGTATCTTTCATAAAGTAGCCGTTGAGGGAAGGCACATAGTATATTATCAGCTTTACACAAAACGCTATCCTCGTATGGATACATGCACACATCAGAACTTTTAAATAGATCTATCTTTCTTAATACTTGCTTTGAGTTGCGGGTATCCAATAACCACAGATAATAGCCGTCATTGGAACGCACAAGGCAGTCACCATTTTTAAGGCTGTATAATTCATTGACGACAACATGGTCGGTACTAACTCTAGTCCTGGCAAAGTGCTTACCCGGATCGTATATTAGCGCCGTTTGGTTATTCATCGACACGATTACTTTATCATTAATATAAAACAAGCTGGAAGGCTGGCCCCGTATAGTATCGACTTTTATGCATTCATTATTTTGAGGGTCAAATTGATATAATGCATTAAAAGACAGAAGATATACCTTTCCGTCTTTTTTCGCATATGCTCCTGTCAATATCCTGCTTCGGGAGGCTGTTGTGTCTTTGTATATTAATGTACCTCCTGATAATACAAGATTATTAATAAAGTTGGCTGTAATAAACAGAAAACGATCAGACTGAAAATTATATAGCGCCTTGACATAATAGTTTTTTATGTCTTGTTTTTTTGTGTATCTGTTGTAAAAGTAAGTCTTAGTTCCACTGGCAATAATCAACAGACTGTCGTTGAGAAACAATGGTTCATACGAGCTGTGAAAAGATTTTTTCACTTCATTGAGAACGTTTTTATGGAAATTGTATAAGTGACTATCTGACACCAGAAATATTTGCCCTAAGTGAGTGCGCATAAGTCTGTCATTATCTATTTCTTTTACGAACCGTACCTGGGCAAATTCTTTGTTGAGACAATAGACCCCATTGCCAATGGTGCTTACCCAATAGTTGCCGCATATATCCTTGTCAACAGAGGTGACAACATTATTGACAAACAGTTTCATTTCTTTTCCGGTGTGATAATTAAGTATAATCAACCCTTTGCCAGTGCCGATAAAAACATAACCTGCATCATCGCTATAACAGCTAATAACATTCTCAAGCCGCAGTCCATTTACGTTTGCAGAAAAAACCAGCTGATGTTCCTGATACAATTCTACCCGACCGGGATACGTTACTATTATTTTGTCTCCGCATTTAAATCCTCGTGCCAGAGATGTTTTCTTATAATCAATCACCTTGTCGTCTTCTATCGTAAGCAATGCATTGGCTGACCGGATTTTTATAAAATTGCCGGAACGATATATTGCATATACTTCATTGTGCAGGTGTGCCGGAACCAGCTCTCTTGTTTTTGCACCTTTTATTTCAAATACCTGCCCTGTAGAATACCCTATGTAAACAGTAGTATCATTTTCTGCCAGCATACACATAGGATAAGAAATTGTTGGCAGGCGTCTTAGATAAGGATCATTATCTGCAGTGAAAACAGTATCATTCTTCAGGTAGCACGGAGCTCCGTAGAACGTAAAAAGCCAGATGCGCCCCAGCCCATCCTCATATAGATTAAAGACATCATTGTCGGTAAGGCCCTGTAGCGTAGAATAATGCCGAAACGTTTTCCCATCAAACTTTGATACACCTTTGTCTGAACAGAACCACATGTAGCCTTTACTGTCTCTGAAAGAGTGATATATTGTATTGCTGATGAGACCTTGCGTCATTGTATATTGCTTGTAATAAGCATTCGCACCTGTACAAAAGGCGAGACATATTACAATGAGCAAAAGCAATCGAAGCTTCAATCAGTATTGTTTAAGCATAGATATAAAATCGTTTACCCGTCTTTTGGCAATAGGGATCATCTCATTATTAGCAATTCTTGCACTAATAATATCGGTTTTTACAATGCCTATTACTTTGCTGAGGTTAATGAGGTAAGATTTGTGAACCCTGTAAAATAATACACTATCGTATTCTTTTTCAAGAGAGCCGATTGGCTTACTAACAATAGCCTGTTCCACCTTACCATTGATTGTGAATAACACTTGTGTATAGAATCCCTTTGCTTTCAGGTACAAAATATCCTGCTGCTTTATGGCATGTATGTGCTCTCCCAGTTTAATTATTACCTTTTTAGGCTCATCGCTTTGAGGTATGGTTGTTTGACTATGCACATCATTTTGCTTTTCGCCGAACCGCTTCAAGATTCGCCCATAGCAATCAACAATGTCAGCGTGCGTAAGTGGCTTTAATAAATAATCCAGGGCTTCTACCTTAAATGCTTTTATTGCATATTGCTCGTAGGCAGTCACAAATACAATTTCGCAGCGAATATTCTTTACATCGTTCAACAGATCGAAAACACAGGAGTCAAATATTTCAATATCAAGAAACGCGACATCAAACACATAATTTTTAAAAACATGCAGCATCCCTTCAGCATTGCCTGCCTCTGCTACGATATCAATTTCAGGACAATACTTACTGATATGATGTTTGAGATTGGCGATACAGCCTTTTTCGTCGTCTATAATGACGGCCCTGATTCTTTTTCCCTTTAGTGACATAGTGTTTATGGTTTAAATTATCCTCTAAAATTTGATAGTTATTCTATTACTATCGCTGCAGGGTACATTTTTCAAGGTGGCTATTATCGCTGAAATAGCTTTTCGACGCGCTTATAAATCAAATAGTAATAACTAAGTTATAAACCCGTTAAAATGAAAGTTACAAAAAGTTAAGTGTATTTCCAGCCAAACAAAACCTTATATAAAATAGTTCGAGGTCTATAAGTAAGCGTAATGAAAAATTAAAGCCGCTGTAAAAAACAACGGCTTTAATTTTCGGTTTATATTCAGCAGATTATTACATAAAGGATTCATCAGCGCTTGGACCGTAGCTGCCGGGGATGGGAACATCAAGGAGGCGCAGAAATACGCCTAACTGTGCCCTGTGATGAATGGTTTGATTTAAGGACATGCGTATTACGTCCTCCTTAGAACGCACGTTGAGGACATTGCCATTGAACATCAAGGTCCAATCATGAGTGAGATCTTTGTCTGAAGCTTTTTGTAAGGAGGCCTTCCCTTTGGCCAATTCTCCTTCATAAAAGCTCATCAGCTCAACTTTGTTATTAGCTAACGGGACTTTTTCATTTTTTGCAAGGTCGAGGTGGTCGGTATCCATTGTCATAGTAACCCAGCCTGGTAATTCGGCTATATGTGTGGCTAACCTGCGTAAGGACATACTTTTAGGATGTGGCTGCCAGTCGAACTTATCCTCAGGGATAATAGAAAGCATTTTACGGGTAGTGATCGATTCATTCTCCAGCTGTTGAAGGAGCTTTTGCGTTGTTGTTGCCATAGCTTGTTTGTTTTTACAATACAAAGGAACGACCCGCTAGTGACAGCCCTATGTCAGCAGCTTTTAAAATATTTTTCGCTACCTTGAATTGGATATTTAAACACTATGAATACACAGGAAATACTTATTAGCGAGCTAAACAAGCTATTAAAAGGCGGCAGCGCTCATGCCAGCTTTGATCATGCAATAAAAGGACTAAGCCTCAAAACCATAGGACAAAAGGTAGATAAACTACCCTATACAATATGGCAACTGGTGGAACACATACGTATAACACAATGGGACATGCTGGAGTTTAGCAAAAGTGCAAAGCATGTATCACCTAAGTGGCCGGAAGACTACTGGCCCAAGGAAGCTGCACCTGCTGATGAAGCTGCCTGGGAAAAGAGCCTACAACAAATAAAAGATGACCTGGCAGATTTTATCCATCTATTAAAGGATGCAGATCTATATACGAACCTGGCGCATGGCGATGGACAAAATATATTACGGGAGGCGCTGCAGATAGCAGACCACAATTCATATCATACCGCTGAGATCATTATGGTAAGGAGACTGCTGGGCGACTGGAAGTAGCTACACAAAAAAATTGCTTTTTTCGCCTTCTTCGGCTGAAATGCCTTACCAGCAAACCATATAACAGTATAAAATATGGTATAATTGGGTATAAACCGGTATAAAAGGTATATGGGGAGGTATGAGCAGGTATAGCAAAGTAATAAGCAGGTATAAAAAGGTATAATTTCAATTCAAAATTAGAAAGTCAAAATTAAAAGTTCTCTACCGCTAATAGCTTGCGAAATGCATGTTTTTTGTAGCGTTTAAAATCGCTGAGGGTTTACAGTAATGTCAAAGAACGTTCGCTAATGAACTGATGGTTCGATTAGCTAATGGCAAGATACTATCGTTAACAAAGGGTTTCCAAATTAAGATGTCCACATTTTAGTCGTAAGTCATAAGTTATACGTCGTAATACCATTTTCAATTAAATTAAGAGCTTTCTTTAGGGATGCATCCCTTATTTAATGATGTTTAAAGTATTGTATTTCGCGCTCGTGCTTTTTAGCTTCGTCCAGCGAATCGAAGGTGCCCAGGTTCCTGCGTTTGTGAGTTTTAGCGTCCGGTTTCCTGGAATAGATGCGGTATTTTCCTGATTTTAATTTGCGTATCATAGCTGTTTTATTTTATTAGAATCAGCTAAAACAACATGCCATCAGACCTGGCATTTTATCAGCTACTTACTTATTTCAGGCCAATATTATTCTCTCCAACACTACAATACCGTAATTAACAAAATATCTTACCCCTTGCTGACAT
>JAFDXS010000111.1 GCA_018267795.1 Bacteroidota bacterium
TCAAATAATTGACCTTTCAGGCTATCAGGAATTCACAAGCATTCCTAACGCTCAATTGCAATTTACTGTGCCAAGCAAGGCATATGGCAATGCTGCAGGAAATGCAGGCATATATACTTTCAAAGAAAATTTAACCGCTTATTATGCTCAGGCACATATTGAAGTGGGTGATTTAAAAGTGTTAGGTGGGGTTCGAATAGAGAATACTCAGCAAAATTACGTGTCTTCTTTGCCTGTTACAATTGCAGGTAAGGAGGCCAATTATAACTATACGGACCTACTGCCAAGTGTGCAGGGAAAGTATGATTTCAATTCTAAGAGCGGCCTTCGCTTCTCGTATTTTAAGTCCTTATATCGACCTGCTTATGCTGACTTGATACCATTTGCAGATCAGTCGTCTAATGAGGTTTATAACACAATGGGTAACCCATATCTAAGACATACGGTAATTCATAATGCTGATCTCCGTTACGAATTGTTTCCTAAAGGCTTAGATCAGCTAATGGTCGGAGGTTTTTATAAATACATTGTTGATCCAATTGAGTATGCCGTAGTTCCGCAAAACAAAACTGATCTCATATTGTCTCCGGGTAATTTTGGTAATGCAACAAACTATGGTATTGAAATAGTAGGAAGAAAATTCTTTGGCAGCTTTGGTATTGCAGGAAGCTATACTTATACAAATTCAAATATTAACTCTGATAAAATGGTTTACCATAAACCAGCAAGTGCTTCCGATAGTTTTTACACCCATGTGACCCAGCAAAGGCCACTGCAAGGACAGGCAGCGCATATAGGTAATCTATCTCTCTTATATAAAAACACAAAGCAAAAAGTTGAAGCACAATTAGGATTTGTCTATACAGGAGAGCGTATTAACACTGTGTCCTACTATAGGGATTTAGATGTATGGCAGAAGCCTACGCTCAACATTGACTTTTCTGCGCAAAAGCAGTTTGGCAAACATCTTATTGTTTATATAAAACTAAAAAACCTGCTTAATACAGGAAATGAACTTTTTATAAAGCAGCCCAATACTGCGTACAGCGCACCGGATAAGCTACCGTATCAAGAAAGCCCTAATTATTATACGGTAGAGAAAGACTATTACTATTCTTCTTTCCTTGTTGGGTTAAGATACAAACTTGATTAAAACTAAATTTTATTAAAAGCTTAAAACAAAAATCAAAAATGAAAAAATCAGTATCATTATTATTAATTCCGGTTTTGCTTTTTGCCGCAGCATCCTGCAAAAAAAGCTCGGATACATCAAGCGTATCTAAGGCGCAACTGCAGGTTGGTGCCAGTATTAGCGATACCACAACCGGGGGTGCATTAAAAGGGACCATGTTAAGTGGTAAAATTTACAACATCAAACGTGATATTACCATTAATAAAGGCGATACCTTCCTGGTACAGAGCGGGGTTACCATGAATATGGGCGATGGTGTAAATATAATAGTACGCGGTACCATTCTTTTTCTGGGTACTAAAGCTGCTCCAATAACAATAACAGATCCAAACAGACATAAAACCACCGGCCCATCAGCATATTCAACTGATGATGCTTACAAAGGCGGATGGGGCGGCATTTATTGCGATACATCATGTCGTTTGTTCGTAATTAAATGGACACACATTGATTTTGGTGGTGCAGAGTTACAGACTGTTCCTTTCACAGGCCCTAAAGTTGGCGATGGATTCGTTATGTGGTTTGGTTGTCCTGCCGGTAACTTCATTATGGAAGATTCATGGATGTACGGCAGTACGGATGACGCTGTTCGCTTCTATGGCGGTCATATCAACGTAATGAGAAATACACTTGAAAAGTTAGGTGGTAATGGGGGTGATGGCTTCAACTCTAAGAGCGGTACTCAGGGCAATATGGCATATAACCTTTTCATAGGTGGCGCTACAAATGGTACTAAATGTTCAAATGATGGTGGTGTCAACCCTCAGAATATGATTGCTATGTACAACAATACATACGTTAACTGTGGGCATAGAAATACGGGCACTTTTGGTGCAAGAGGTGCTAATGCCGAAGTTGAGAACAACTCAAGAGCTTATGTATATAACAACATTATTGTTGACTGTCTTGTTGGCTACAGAATAGCAGGTGGAAATAATGTTACTGCTAAAGTATATGCTGCTGATACAGCTTATCATTCTGACGGCCCTATTAATCAAACAAAATATGGTTATAATCTCATGTATGCATCATCTTTAGCGCTTGCTAATCAGCTTGTGCCTACAAGCGTTGCTCAGGCAGTGCTTACGCAGCCACAATCAACCGATATTCCTGACATGAAGGCATTCCTCGGACCAACCTATACATTGGGTGCTACTTATGATGGAACATCTTTAGTAGGCAAAAATGATCCTAAGTTTGTAAACTATCCGTTGCCTAATACTGGCTATGCTTCTCAGGCTTCTATTGATGGGTATGATTTTCATCTGTCATCCAACTCTCCTGCTATAGGTAAAGGATACAAGGGTTTCACGCCTATCATGAATGTTCCAATTGACGAACACTTTGGTGCTTCTCCTATCACTTTACCGGGTAGTGATCTCGGTTGCTATCAGGTTGATGGTTCTGGTAATCAGCATTAATAAGTAGATATTAAATTAAAAACGCCCGCATTACATATTGCGGGCGTTTTTATTTATATGATTTATTATATTAAACCTCTTTAGTAAAAGTGCTTTACTGTCTGTACATGTTTTTATATTGTGCTAATTTTGTAAGACATCCGATTATAGGATGTTGTTGTGCACCCATTAATTATTTGGAATGATAAGTATATTACTTATAGAGGATGATCCATTAATTCAAAAGACAGTAAATCTGAAATTAAAGAAGGAAGGTTTTGATGTAGTATGCTGCAATGATGGCAAAGAGGGTATTGAGAAGCTGAAGGAGATATTGCCGGACATTGTACTTACTGATCTTATGCTTCCGTATGTTTCCGGTCTGGAAATAGTAACCGTTGCAAAAGAGATTAAAGAAAAGGATATTCCTGTAATTGTTTTTTCAGGCATGGGCCAGGAGCAAGTAGTAGAGGAAGCCTTTCAGTTAGGTGCCGACGATTATATTACAAAACCTTTTAGTTTATCTGAACTAACGATTCGCATAAAAAAGCAATTAAAAAGATAGTTTTATTAACTTAGTTAATAAAAATCCGCTTAGTGCATAGTCGCGATACTTTTTTTCGCTTTATACGGCCAGAACATCTTTATTTAACTGCGTTATCTTTTATTGTTGTTACATCCATCCTTGTTTCCGCAATATATATTTATCTATATGTAAAGAAAAAGCGGCATTTTCTTAAGCAGTTTATTACTGACAAGCTTGACGAGTATATAAGCACAATACTTATAGGTGAAGAAATACTGCCCGATCAGCTTTTATTAGACGAAGAGCTTACTGATATCCTTAATCGAAAAAGCGGTCAGCAACTTGCCATCGACCAGTTGATAAATACTAAAAAGAATCTTACGGGACATGCGGCAGAGAGTATTATTGAGCTATATGAGAAATTGAATTTGAAAACAATATCCATACAGAAATTCAGAAGCCCTCTATGGTATAAAAAGGCTAAGGGTATTTATGAGCTGTACATGATGAACCAGAAAAGCCTGGAAAAACAAATAGCGCAATATACCAATAGCAATAATGAATATGTACGTACAGAGGCTCAAACCGCAATAATAGGCTTCTCTGGGTTTCATGGTCTTAGTTTTCTTGGCACTTTATCATACCCGCTTACAGACTGGCAGCAGATAAAACTACTGGAGCAGCTACAACTGCTAAATCCGGATAAAATGCCTGACTTGCCATTGTGGCTGCAGTCAACAAACCAATATGTTGTTGCATTTGCATTGAAACTGGCAGAAACTTATCAGCAAATGCATGTGCATACCGAAGTAGTGCACTGTTTAAACAGCCCTTCCGAGCGAATCCGCCACCAGGCCATTCTGACACTTAGCAGAATTGCGCAGGATGATACTACGCAAATTTTGAAAACAATTTACGCACAGGAAACCTACGCTAACAAGCAAACAATACTAAAGCAAATAGCCATAATAGGTACAGATGACGATATAGATTTTTTGATAAATGTTTTGAAAACGGAAACTAATGATACCTTAAAGCTCGAGGCGGTAAGAGCTACAATGAAAAGCAGCCTTGACGGGGATAAAATAATCGCGGAGGTCGCAAGCGAGAACCAGGTAATTGCCGTAATGGCGAAACAGATAAATTATGAAATGACGAAATGAGTGGCTTGAATATTTTTATAGACATACTTACTTACGGTATTTTTATCTATTCCGTAACGCTATTGTTTTTTTATGTTTTTATTGGCCTTTACTCTATAGGTGAAACACGTCTGTACATTCATAAAAATAATTTTACGGATTATCGTTTGCTTGCTGCGTCATCGCACATTCCTTCTGTCAGCATACTGGCACCAGCATATAATGAAGGAGCTACAATAATAGAAAATGTAAGGTCTTTACTATCTCTCTTTTACAACAACCTGGAAGTAATAATTATAAATGACGGCAGTAAGGACGATAGCCTGGAAAAGTTAATTGATGCCTATCAATTACAGCCCGCGCCACACTATATACAGTATAAAATACCAACCAAAGAGATAAGGTGTGTGTACAGAAGTAAGAATCCCATTTACCGCAAGCTGGTAGTTGTAGATAAAGTAAATGGGGGAAAGGCAGACGCACTGAATGTAGGTATTAATATATCATCCAACGACTATATAGTATGCATTGATGTGGATTGTATTTTAGAACAAGATGCGCTGCTAAAAATGATAAAGCCATTTTTAGAACAGACTGATACAAAGGTGATAGCAACAGGTGGGGTAATACGCATTGCCAACTCATGCGAGATACGGGACGGCCGCCTTGTAAAGGTGCATCTACCGGACAACTACTGGGCACGCATGCAGTCGCTGGAATATATACGGGCTTTCATACTTGGCAGAATGGCCTGGGCAAGGCTAAATGGGCTGCTGCTTATATCCGGCGCATTCGGTGCTTTTGACAAGCAGGTGGTGATAGCCTGCGGTGGTTACAACCATAATACAGTAGGTGAAGACATGGAGCTGGTGGTGCGCATGCGCAGGTATATGGAAGAAAGAAAAGTTCCTTATAAGGTTGCCTACATACCTGATCCCCTCTGCTGGACAGAGGCGCCTGTCTCCACCCGTATTTTTGGCAGACAGCGCAACCGCTGGACCAGGGGCACGATTGAAACATTGCAATTGCATAAAGTAATGTTCTTTAATCCACGTTATCACGTTTTAGGCATGCTCAGTTATCCATATTGGTTTTTCTTCGAAATGCTGGCACCGCCTATAGAATTCATAGGTTTCTTCGTATTTGTTATAATGGCTTTCCTGGGCATAATAGAATGGCAAATGTTCTTGGCGCTGCTTACATTCATCATTGCGTTCGGATATATGTATTCAGCATTTGCAGCTCTTATGGAAGTGATTACATACAATATGTACAGGCGCAAAACTGACATGGCAAAACTATTGATCACTGCACTTACAGAACCCTTTATATTCCACCCATTCGGTGTATGGGCTGCAATAAAAGGATATATAGATCTGATAAGAAAGAAAAAAAGCTGGGGAGAAATGACCAGGCAAGGATTTGGGCAATCACCGGCAATCAAAAAACAATAAAAACTACTTACGTTGAAGAAAATCTTTCCATTTTTAAGATCGGTAGTAAGCGACTTTATTCCAAAGATTATTATACTATGGATTTTATTTATACTGCTTCGTGTACTGGAGCTTGTTTATAATAGCAGTTCGCATGGGGTACCACAACATTTGTTTACCATTGCGCTTTATGCTTTGCTAAATGATATTGTTTTCTTAGCGTTCTTAAGCCCCTACTTGCTGCTTATTTATTTTCTTCTATACATGGCAGGGAGGCGAGTAGCGAATATTGGCTTTACAGTAGTGGCTACCATCCTTTGTCTTATACAGGCAGCCTTAGTTCAGTATTTCTCTACAACGCTTGTGCCATTGGGCGGCGATCTTTGGCAATATTCAATGGCAGATATAAAGCAAACCATGGGCGCCGCCGGCGGTGTTCCCGTTTCAGCAATTATTATATTCATTGTGCTTATAGCTGCCTGCATATTTTTGTTCTCTGTTTTGTCTAACCGTATTAAGTTAAGAGCGGGCATATCATTGGCTTTGTTGGCCATATTACTGATCATGGCGTTTGCAAATAACGGACAGGCATCCCCAACGCTCACGGAATACAATAACAACCTGGCATTAGATAAATTATACTTTTTCTGCCAGGGCAGCATTGCACATTTTAAACCTAAGAATGAAGACCTGGATATTTATGCAGATAGCTATATAGGCGATTATGAATTTGATGGGAAAGCGGACTCCTCGGTCATTACGTTTAAATATATTGATGAGGCTAACTATCCGTTCCTGCATAAAGATGAAACACCCGATGTGTTGTCGGCATTTATAAAGACTACGAATACGAAGCCTAATATTGTAATACTGCTTGTGGAGGGCTTGGGAAGAGCATTTACCTGTGAAGGGGGCTACCTTGGCAACTTCACACCATTTGTCGATTCACTATCCCGCCATAGTCTTTATTGGGAGAATTTTCTGAGCGAAGGTGGTAGAACTTTTGCGGTGTTGCCGTCCGTATTAGGTTCTCTTCCTTTTGCAAAAAATGGCTTTTGCGAATTGGGCAACAACATGCCGAACCATCTGGGTTTGTTAAGCTTGTTGCGGCACAATGGTTATCATACAGCTTTTTATTATGGAGGTGATGCGCATTTCGATCTGATGGATATTTTCCTGAAGCATGGTGCTATAAACGAAATAAATGACATACACACTTTCCCGGCCGGCTATGTAAAGATGCCGGGCAACAATGGCTTTACATGGGGGTATGGTGATAAAGAACTGTTCCGCAGATATTTTGAGACAAAGCAAAATACTACCCAGCCATATCTTAGCGTGGTCCTTACTGTTTCTACGCATAATCCTTTCCTCATTAATGAACAGGATGTATATCTAAAACGCTTTGAACAGCGTATGAATGAGCTGAACTTTAATGATGCGCGCAAGCAGGATGCAAGAAATTATAAATACCAGTTTGCCAGTATTCTTTATACGGATGATGCTATTAAAAGTTTCTTCCGGGAATATAGCAAGCGTAGCGACTTCAATAATACCATATTCATCGTTACAGGTGATCACAGGATGCCGGAAATACCAATGGCCAATAAAANAGATCGCTATCATGTGCCATTGATT
>JAFDXS010000112.1 GCA_018267795.1 Bacteroidota bacterium
CTGAAACGCCTGGAGCTGCTGCGCACAAAACCTGAGCTTAAAGAAAAACTATGGCACAATGTACGTAAGCTGCAAAATGGCTTAAAGGAAAGGGGCTTTAACATCGGCACTACCAATACTCCTGTTACTCCTGTATTCATGAGCGGTGGTCTGTTCGATGCTACACAGCTCATACACGATATGCGTGAGAACTTCAATATTTTCTGCTCTGTTGTTGTTTACCCTGTTATACCTAAGGGTCAGATAATGCTGCGCATTATTCCTACAGCTGTTCACACAGATGAAGATATTGAACTGACGTTAACAGCATTCAGCGCACTGCAGGAAAAACTTGATAAAAAGCTTTATCCGCAGGAAATGCCTAAGATTGCACAACTTGCATAACATTTAGCAACATACTAAAAGCCATCCCTTTATTGCGGATGGCTTTTCTATTTCTATCTATTATTTTTACAACATGAAAGTTTTTATAGTTGGCGCATCAGGCCTTGTTGGCAGTAATTGCAAAAAACACTTTAGCGAAATGGGCTGGGACGTAAAAGGTTCTTATTTCTCCTATGCTACAGATGGTACTGTTTTCTACAATACGCTTGAGCCTGCTCACCCTGACAACTATGATGTAGCTGGCTGGCAGCCTGATGTAATAGTGCATTGTGGTGCCCTTACGCATGTAGACTACTGCGAAACGCATGAAGATGAAAGCTTTCAAAAGACTGTACAGAGCACTATTAATCTTATAGCACTTGCCAAGCAATGTAGTGCGCGTATGGTATACATATCTACCGACTACGTGTTTGACGGAAAGAATGGCCCCTACAAAGAAGATGCACCACTAAACCCTATTAGCATATATGGCAGGCACAAACTGGAAGCAGAACAATTGGTGCTAAAAGAAATACCTAACTCATTAGTATTAAGAGTTACTAATGTCTACGGCAACGAAGAAAGAGGAAAGAATTTTATTGCACGCATTATAGACCAATGCATCAATAACCAAAAGCTAACGCTAAAACTTCCATACGATCAGTTTGCATCACCTACCAATGCATGGGATATTGCTCGTGCTATGTTTGTTTTATTACGCGATAATAAAAATGGGATCTATCACATAGGCGGTTCCGATTTTATGAATCGCGTAGAACTTGCGCTACGTGTATTAGAATATTTCCCCAACGCAGAATATGAATTAATCCCAATAGATACAGCTGCATTAAATCAACCCGCAACACGACCATTAATTGGTGGTTTTGTAAAAGCAAAATTCAGCAGTGAATACCCCGATTTCTTATTTGGAACGGTAGATAGCTACCTAAGCAAAAAAACGGGAAAGGCATAAAAAAATCCCGACTCACAATACGTAAGTCGGGAAAGGACTGTACTTACTAACCCATCGTAAGTATAGCAAATATCAGAAAAAGGTTTGGGATAAGAAAATCTTTTTTTCTATATATATACTTCTAAGCCATACATATTGTATTTCCGTAAATATTGATTAACTTCTGCGTATGTAGCATTAAAACAATGCTTTATACTTGCCCTTTTTACTTTTACTCAAAGTTACAATTCAGTCATTTTGTCTGTTTTAATTTCTCAATATTGCCATTGTGGCACCAAAAATGATTTGGTCTTTTGTTTGCATAATACCTTTCAAACCAAACAATAAACTTAAAAAAGAATCAAGGTTATGTATAACAGAAGAAATTACGGCGCAATGCCACAGACATTCGGAGGCCTTCTTGAAGGATTTTTTGAAAACGGTATGCCTCATTTCAAAGGCGAAGTATGGCATGCAAGTGTAGCCCCTGTCAACATTCATGAAACAGATAAAGGCTATGATTTACAGCTGGTGGCACCGGGCTTAAAAAAGGAAGACTTTAAGATCAAGCTCGACCAGAACATTCTTACTATTTCTTACGAACAGAAACAGAAAGAACAATCTGAAGAAAGCAAAGAGCAGGAAGCAAATGCTCCTAAGGTAATTCGCAATGAGTACAAGTTCCGCTCTTTCAAAAGAAGCTTCACGCTAAATGAAAAAGTAAATGTTGCCGGTATCAACGCTAAATATACTGATGGTATATTGTACGTAAGCTTACCTAAAAAGGAAGCTGCCGAACCAACAACACAGGAAATAAATATTGACTAAGAGCTTTAGTTTGATGGCGATTTAGACAGGCAAAAAGAAGAGCGGTGATTTCGCCGCTCTTTATATTTTATCGTATATAGCCCAGTATCTTCAGCATACTTTGGTAAGTCTGCTCCTTGGCATACAGCCAGTCTTCCAGTTCCCCATTTTTATTATACTCTACCACAACGTGCTTTGGCGATGGTATCATGCAGTGCTTAATACCACCATAGCCGGCCAACTGATCTTGATATGCCCCTGTATGGAAGAAGCCTATATAAAGAGGTTCTGATGATTTGTCTTTATCCAGCTTCGGCAGGAACACCGCATTGATATGTTCTTCTGATGTATAGAAGTCATGACTATCGCAGGTTAGCCCGCCAAGGTGTACTTCCTGGTATTCTTTTTCCCATTTGTTTATAGGCAGCATCAGGAATTTCTCCCCTATGCCCCATGTATCAGGTAATGTGGTAATGAAAGAGCTATCTATCATGTACCATATTTCACGGTCATTCTGCATTTTCTCATCCAGCACGCTATACACTACAGCACCTGCCTCACCTACCGTAAAGGAGCCAAACTCTGTATATATATCCGGCACATCTACCTTATTCTTTTTGCAAACTGTCTTTATGGTCGATACGATCTCATTTATCATGTAAGTGTAATCGTAATCAAAATTCAGCGAATGCTTAATCGGCAATCCGCCACCTATATTCAGTCCTTCCAGTTCCGGGCAAACTTTCTTTAGCTGGCAATATAGGTTTAGCACTTTGTTCAGCTCACTCCAGTAGTACACATCATCCTTTATGCCTTTGTTCATAAAGAAGTGCAGCATCTTTAGTCTGAACTTATCATTGCCTTTTATCTTATCTACATAAAACTCCAGCACATCTCTGCTCCTTATTCCCAGTCGCGATGTATAGAAGTCAAACGTCGGTTCTTCTTCACTTGCTATACGAATGCCTATATTCACCGGGTCTTTAGAGCGTATCAGGCGCTTATAGTCATCAAATTCATTTTTATTATCCAGCACAGGTATCACATTCCTGAAGCCATCATTTATTAGCCGTGCTATATTACGCGTATATGTTTTGGTCTTGAAGCCATTGCATATAATGAAGGTATCCTTGTTTATTTTACGGCGCTTGTATAGCTGTTTCACTATCTCTATATCATACGCAAAAGACGTTTCCAGGTGTACACCATGCTTCAGCGTTTCCTCTACTATAAAGGAGAAGTGAGAGCTCTTGGTACAATAACAATAAAAATACTTGCCATCATACTTATGCTTCTTTATTGCCGAGTTAAATAGGTTTTTTGCCTTCTGTATCTGCATCCCTATCTTGGGCAGGTATGTCAGTTTAAAAGGCGTACCATATTTGTCTATCAGCTTTTTTATATCAAGCCCGTTAAACTGCAGGTAATTATTGTCATCAACGTCGAAACCTTCCTGTGGAAAATGAAAGGTTTGGTGTACGAGGTCAGTATATGTATTGTTCATTTATTAATTGACGGGAAAATAAAGTCAACGATAAATTTTGTTTATTGAAATTCAAAAGTAATCATTTGCTTAAATGATTACATTATTTTTTTTAGGCGCTGAAATATTACAAAAAATCTTTGCCTTAGCTGCTTTTAGCATAAGTTTGCGTTCTTTTTTTACTGGATGAAAAAATCGCTATTACACATGCATGCCGCTGTGCTGCTCTGGGGCTTTACAGGGGTACTAGGCCGGGCCATTGCGCTCGATGCTCCTGTGCTGGTGTGGTACCGCATGTTGCTCACTGCTTTATTTATGGCTGCCATCCTTTTCTACAGGAAGCTGTGGGTAAAAATAGAGCGCCGCGATATGCTGCAGCTTATACTCGTCGGCTGCCTTATGGGGCTGCATTGGGTGGGCTTTTATGGTGCTATTAAGTTTGCTAATGCTTCAATTGCGTTGGTATGTTTATCTACTGCAAGTGTGTTCACTTCCCTGCTCGATCCCCTGGTCAATAAGGTTAAATACAATCCCATAGAGCTGCTGTTGGGTCTCCTGGCACTAGCAGGCGTATATTTTATTTACCAGTTTCAGCAGTTATATGGTCTTGGTATCTTGTTTGGTATTATTGCTGCTATTCTTAGTTCTGTTTTCACAGTATTAAATAAAGGAGTGGCGCACAAGTATCCATCACGCACTATGGTGTTTTATGAAATGACTACGGGCTGGATTTTTATTACCATGCTGCTACCCATCCAGTTTTATTTTTTCCCGCATACCCGGTTTCTGCCACATAGCGATAGTCTCATTGGTGCAGACTGGATGCATAACGATTGGTTATGGTTGGTGATACTTAGTCTTTGCTGCACAGTGTGGGCACAATCACTGGCACTTACTGCTCTTAGAAAACTTAGTTCGTTTACGGTAACCCTGAGTGTAAATCTTGAGCCTGTATATGGTATCCTCTTAGCCTTCCTGTTTTACAAAGAGAACAAGCAGCTACACAACGGTTTTTACCTGGGCATGGGGCTTATACTATTATCCGTAGTCTTGCAAACCATACGCCTGCTCAGGCCGCCGCAGGCCTCTCCGGCATATATAGAGGAAAAAGGTGGTATTGATTAAGATTAATCATTAACTTTATATTCATAAAATATCTTTTATGGGCAATGCATTACGTCATAAGCTGGTTCCCGAAGATATAGTGAAGAGCGAGCCGGCATTGTGGATTAAAGCTGATAATACCACCGAGCATGGCAGGCTTATACTCACGCCAACCAGGCTATTATTTATTAAAAACAATGGCCACAATTTTCTCTTCTGGATAGCCATTAAAAATAAAAAAGTAACTCCTGCATTAGAGATAGATCTCGATACAGTGAACTGCGTAGCCCACGAGACGTTTATGGTAGATAAGAATATTTTAGCCGTTTGCTACCTGCAGTATGAACGTGCCCGCTTTTCCGTGCTCAACTACGAAGATTGGGAAAAAGCCCTGAATATGCAGCAGATGACAGCGCATATATATGCTCAGCAATTTTCAGTGCCGGACATTTCTATTTAAAACTGTGGTGCGTCCAGCGCTGCTTCATAGCCTGTATGCGTTATGGCAAGCTGCAAAGATTCTTTATTAAGGCCCATATTTATAAGGCCTTCGCGTTCCAGCATCTTCAGCGTTTGCATCAGTTCTTCCCTTTGCAGCGTTGTAAGCTCACACAGTTCCTGCACACTTGTTGTCCAGCTTTTGCCTTCGGTAGCATAAGTATTTATTATTTGCAATACTAATTGTTCATCTGTGCTCATAACGACTAAGTTGTATTGAAATATTGCTATTAAAATTAAGCCAAATATTGTATGTTATATATATGCTTACTGGGGTATCTGCGCCCTAAATATTATTTACCATCATATCAGCAAGCTTTTTGTAATTTCCACGCATAAGGAATTACCTTTGTAACAAACTGATAATATAGCAATTCTAATATGTTGCAGGAAGTAAGTACATCAGAAACCGCACGGTTATCTTTTGAAGAGTTTAAACAGGAAGTACTGAATGATTATCGCATGGCAATGGCCAGCCGCGAAGCCAGCCTTTTGGGAAGACGTGAAGTGCTTACAGGCAAGGCTAAATTTGGCATATTTGGCGATGGTAAGGAGCTGGCGCAGATAGCTGCTGCCAAGTTCTTCAAGGATGGTGATATCCGTTCCGGCTATTATCGCGACCAGACCATGATGTTTGCCACCGGCATGAGTGATATAGAAAAGTTCTTTGCACAGCTATATGCCAATCCGGATGTAGAGAAAGAGCCATCTACAGCAGGCCGTATGATGAATGGCCACTATGGTACACGCTGGGTAGATGAAAATGGAGAATGGAAAGATCTTACAGCGGCACCGCAATCTTCAAGTGATATCTCCCCTACTGCGGGTCAGATGGTGCGCGGCCTCGGGCTTGCTTTTGCTTCAAAGTGCTATCGCAATATAGAAGAGCTGCACAATGGCTTTGAGAAATTCTCAAAAAATGGGAATGAGGTGGTATTCTGTACCATTGGCGATGCTTCTACTTCCGAAGGCCTCTTCTGGGAAACTGTAAATGCCGCCGGCGTATTGCAGGTACCTATGGCTATTATCATTTGGGACGATGGCTATGGCATCTCTGTTCCACGCAAATACCAGACAACAAAGAACTCAATATCCGAAGCCCTTGCAGGTATGCAATGGGACGAACGTAAAGGCGGGCTTAATATCTATACCGTAAAAGGTTGGGACTATGCAGGCCTGGTACAGACATTCCAGCAAGGTATTGCCCGCATCCGCGAAACACATATTCCTGCTATCTTCCACGTACAGGAACTTACGCAACCACAGGGCCACTCTACTTCCGGCTCACATGAGCGCTACAAAAGCAAAGAGCGCCTGGAATGGGAAAAGGAATGGGACTGTCTCGCAAAAATGCGCGAGTTTATCCTGAATAATGAAATAGCTGTAGAAGACGAGATAGCCGCAATAGAAGAAGATGCTAAAACAGAAGCCCGCTCTGCAAGGCAGCGTGCCTGGGACAATTTTATCTCTCCTATACAGCAGCAGATTCAACAAACCACCAATTTGTGCAATCAGGTGGTATATGAAGGAGGTAATGCGGCGCCACAAATAGCAGAAATAGTTAAGAATCTTGCTGCTATTAAGGAGCCGATACGTAAAGATGTAATGCAGGCAATAGGCAAAGTGCTGATACTTTGCCGTGGCAACGAATCTGACGCACTGCGTAACCTGCGTAATTATTACGATAATCTGCGTGCCGATAATCGTGCTAAGTTTTCTTCACACCTGCATTCCCATTCACGCTACAGCGCCTTGAGAGTGGACGAAGTGCCTGCTAACTACACTGCAGATGCACCTGTGCTTAATGGCTACGAAATACTTAATAAGTTTTTCGACCAGACATTTGCTGCAAATCCTGCGGTAGTTGCCTTTGGTGAAGATCTGGGTAAGATCGGTGACGTGAACCAGGGCTTTGCCGGGTTGCAGGAAAAGTATGGCGAACAACGTATTTTCGATACAGGTATTCGTGAGGCCAGCATTATTGGCCAGGGCATAGGTCTCGCTATGCGTGGCCTGCGTCCTATAGCGGAGATCCAATATCTTGATTATTTATTATACGGGCTGCAACCTTTAAGTGACGATGTTGCTACCCTTCAGTATCGCACAC
>JAFDXS010000113.1 GCA_018267795.1 Bacteroidota bacterium
CGAAGGGTTGGTAGGGCAATGTGCCGTAGAAAAAGAAAGAATTATACTGACAAGCGTACCAAATGACTATATTAAAATAAGTTCAGGCTTAGGAGAAGCAAGACCACTCAATCTTATTGTGCTGCCTGTATTGTTTGAAACACAGATAAAGGCTGTGATTGAACTGGCATCCTTTGAAGCATTTAATGAAACGCATCTTGACTTTTTAAGTCAGCTGACGGAGAGTATCGGTATTGTACTTAATACCATAGAAACTAACTCCAGAACAGAACACCTGCTGGAACAGTCACAATCGCTGGCTGATGAACTGAGAAGAGCTAATGAGGAACTGCAGGATAAAGCACACCTGCTGGTGAAGCAAAAAGAAGAAGTAGAAAATAAGAATAAGGAAGTAGAAGAAGCCAGGAAATCGTTGGAAGAAAAAGCAGAGCAGCTCACACTTACTTCAAAGTATAAGTCTGAGTTCCTTGCTAATATGTCGCATGAGCTGCGTACGCCACTTAATTCACTCCTTATACTTGCCCAGCAATTGTTTGAAAATCATGACGGTAATCTGACAGATAAACAGGTGCGCTATGCGAAAACCATTCATAGCTGCGGTGATGACCTGATACAGCTTATTAATGATATCCTGGATCTTTCGAAGATCGAATCAGGGTATATATCTGCAGACTTCATCAATGTACACTTCCACGAAATTGTTTATTTTGTTGAGACAACATTCAAGCATGTGTCTGAAAATAAGAACCTTAAATTTAGCATAGACATTGATGAGAACTTGCCGCCTATTATAGAAACCGATGTTCAACGCCTGAACCAGATTCTAAAGAACCTGCTTTCAAATGCATTCAAGTTTACAGAGAAGGGTGAGGTGAAACTGGAAATCTATGAGCCTAAGAAGAGCTGGCGTTCCGGTAACCCTAGCCTTGATAATGCGCAGCGTGTTGTAGCATTTGAAATAAAGGATACAGGAATAGGTATATCAAAAGACAAGCAAAATATCATATTTGAAGCATTCCAGCAGGCTGAAGGATCAACAAGTCGAAAGTATGGAGGTACTGGCCTTGGACTTTCAATCAGTCGCGGTCTGGCGGAACTACTTGGTGGCTCTATAGAACTTGATAGTGAAGTGGGCCAGGGCAGTTCGTTTACACTTTATTTACCGTTGGAATATAATCCTAACCTTGTGAAGAAGGAAAAGCAAAGCTCCCTTGTAATAAGTGAATATGAACTGGTGCAAAATGATGAAAAGATAGCTATAAAAACAGTTCCTACTGTGAAGCTTCCGGAAAGGGATATGGAAAATGTGAATGAAATAATAAATGAAGCAGGCGATGACAGGAATAACATTAATATAAGCGATAAAATAGTACTGGTAGTAGAGGATGATCTTCGTTTTGCAAAGATAATGATAGAGAAAGCCCATGAGGTGGATCTAAAAGCGGTAGTAGCTACTAATTTCAGCGAGGTTTTTGACCTTGTAAATAAATATAATCCTTGCGCTGTGACGCTGGATGTAAAGCTACCGGATGCAAGCGGATGGAAAATACTTGATTTGTTCAAGAATGATATGAACTTCAGGCACATTCCTGTTCACCTGATATCAGGCGAAGAGAATAGAATACTTGCTATGAAACGAGGTGCAAGAAGCTTCCATCTAAAGCCATTAAAGACTGAAGCGCTTACTATTCTCTTTAATGATATAGTAGATTTCAATACGCGTATGCGCAAGAATTTACTTATTGTAGAAGACAATGAATTAGACTCATCGCAGATAGTAAAGATGCTGGACAACGGCGACCTGATAAATATTACAATAGCAGAAACAGGTAAGGAGGCTTTGGAATTAATTCAAAATAATGTTTATGATTGCGTTACTGTGGACTACATGCTTCCGGATGTTGGTGGAACGGAGTTTATGATGGAAATAAGTAGTTTAAAGAAGCAGCACCTGATGCCAATAATTATTTATTCCGCTAAGGATTTTTCTTCGAAGGAAAAAACGCAATTGAAGCAGTATGCGAACAGGGTGATACTTAAAAGTGTTAATTCCCTGGAGCTTTTGCTGGAAGAAACAGTAATGCTGCTGCATCTGAACCATAAGGAGCTATTGCCGGAAAAAAGAAAGATCATTGAAAACCTGAGGCTGCAACAAGATGTACTGGCAGGCAAAAATATCCTGGTTGTAGATGATGATGTGCGTAATCTCTTCGCCCTAACTACTGCTTTTGAAAAGTATAATATACATGCTATAACAGCAGAGAGTGGGCAGGAGGCGATAAACATCCTCAATGAAAACAATAAGATAGATATGGTGCTGATGGATATAATGATGCCTGAAATGGATGGATATGAGACTACACAGAAGATTAGAAGGGAGCATAAGAACACCAATCTGCCTATTATTGCCGTTACTGCAAAGGCTATGAAAGGCGATCGTGAAAAATGTATTGAGGCCGGTGCTTCTGATTATATTACTAAACCGGTAAAAATGGACCAGTTACTTTCACTAATGCGTGTTTGGCTATACAAATAGACTATGAACAGAGCTAATGAGGAATACATTTTGAACGACTCAAGGGTAAAGATCTTAGTGGTTGACGATAGAGAAGAAAACCTCTTCTCTATCGAAACTATCCTTGAACGGGATGGCTATGATATCACAAAGGCTAATTCGGGAAAGGCAGCATTAAAGATCCTTTTAAAAGAACATGATTTTACACTGATCTTAATGGATGTGGTGATGCCTGACCTGAACGGTTTTGAAACTGCCATGCTGATTTATGAGCGTGATTTATTAAAGCATATCCCTATAATTTTTATTACGGCCAATGATAGTGATGAGGATAATATTTTTAAGGGATATAAAATGGGGGGTGTTGACTATATAAGAAAGCCCATTAATCCTGACCTGCTGCGTGCAAAAGTGAGTGTCTTCGCTGAGCTGTATAGAAAAACACATCAGCTCATAGAACAGGAAAAAATATTGATGTCTATAAACCGGCGTCTTGAACGCGAAATACGGGAAAGAAAGAGCTCGGAAAGACGAGTGCTGGATCTTAACGAGCGCCTGTTAGAAAATATAAAGCAACTACAGATATCTAATGAAGAGCTTGAGCGCTTTGCATACGTAGCATCTCATGATTTGCAGGAACCCTTGCGGAAGATTATATTTTTTACCGATTTACTGTCTTCAAGGCATAAGGATCAATTTGCGGAGGATGATTGGAATTATGCCAATCGCATTTTAAAAGCATCATCAAGGATGCAAGCACTGATAAAAAATATTCTCGAGTTTTCTCGCTCTACATCCATGGCCGATTCTATGGAAGAAGTAGAAATGAAGCTAATATTGGACGAAGTGTTGTCGGACCTGGAAGTAACTATAGCTGAAAAGCAAGCTGTAATAAATATAGGTGAGCTCCCCAAAGTGAAAATAATGCCTGAACTCTTTAAGCAGCTATTTCAAAACCTGATAAATAACGCCCTTAAGTTTAGCAAGGGTGGAGTAATACCTGAAATACATATTTACTCAGAGATGGTGAAGGGAAGTAATATCGAAACTATTAGCAACGACTGTTACGATAATGACTATCATAATATTTATATAAGGGATAACGGTATTGGTTTTGAACAGAAGTATGTTAACGAAATATTCACCCTTTTCAAGCGGCTTCATAGTAAAGATCAGTTTGAAGGAAGCGGCATAGGTTTGTCCATTTGTAAAAAGATTGTAGAGAAACACCACGGCTTCCTGACTGCAAAAGGCGAACTAGGAATGGGTGCTACTTTTATTATCTCCCTGCCTACTGTTGATTTTATTAATAGTATAGAACAGAAAGAGGAATTAAGTACTGAAAGTGAGCAGCGCTAATATCACCAAGTTTGTGTACAATTGCCTGCTATTGCAATGTTGTTGCATGAATTTCTTTTGTAAGCTCATTAATAAAGCTGTTCAGGTGTTGCAGTTCCACATGGTCCATTATAACGATCTTATACCAGCTTGGCTCAGTATTATGTGTATCAGGCACAAGGCCGTACTTATGAGCCAGGCTTGAGGATATATGTGATGCAGGTATAGTGATAATATTCATTTTAGGATGCCTGTAATATGTTACCTGCAATTTATCCAATTCACTGCAACACCAGTCGGTACGATAGATTAGCTTATTGATCTTTTCCAGCCAGCCATAAGGTCCGTATGTGTGTAAGATCATCCATACAGCTATTGCATTAGCGCCAGAGCGACTGCCGCACAATGTGAGATCCATGCCATTGACATAACTGGCTTCCTTTGTATAGACATATTCAATTTGATTTTTACGAGCAAGAAAGATACCTGTTCCGTAAGGAGCCTGCAGCATTTTATGTGCATCTAAAGTAATGGAAGAAATATAGGGATTGCTAAAATTTATTCGATTTTCTGCATCGCTTATTGGGTAGATGAACCCGCCAAAGGCGCCGTCTATATGTAATTTAAATTGAACGTTATGCTTTTTTAGCGCACTAATATAAACAGCAGGATCATCAATGCTGCCAAACATAGTAGTACCCATGTTTGATATGGCAATGAAATATTTTATACCGTTACTTTTAGCAGTATTTATTGCTTCGTATAATTTAGAAGCTATGATTTGCATAATTTCACTGTCAACAGTTATACTATATGATTTTAGATTAAGTAAATTGGCCGCTTTAGTAATGGAATAGTGTGTATGCTGGGAACTGAGTATAGCTATCTCAGATGGTTGTGCCAGGTATTCCTGCATAAAGAAATTCCGATACATCCATATAGCCTGAATGTTGGCTTCTGTACCACCTGATGCTATATAGCCGTCGCAGGTGTCTGGTGCTGCCTTGAAAATATCTACACATATTAGTTCTATTGTTTCCTGCTCCAGTTTTTGTGTGCCTTTAAAAAATACCTCTGAATCACCTAACGTATGGCAGCCTATGTGATTAGGGTTTTGTATGTATGTGCGTAGTAATGGAGCATCTTTAAGAAAGGTTGCCTGGTCGTAAAATACGAATGGGTCGAGTAGAGAAGCAGGAATGCCCAATGATATGTTTTGTTTGTAATCTATATTTTCATTAAGCGCTTTTGTGATTATTATATCCTGCTCGTCGTGAGATAATTTTTTCCAATATTTCATGCCTGGTTATTGTTGTGCAAATGTCATTCTAAATAGTTGGTGGAATAATGACCAAGGTCATCATAGCGCCTATTATATTTCTTTTCTTGCCATTCGCCACCGTACATCAATTAAAAGTCATAGATGATATTAATCATTCTAAAGCATGATGGTTTTCATATAAATTGAAGACTGCATAAAGCTACTTTGCGATAAATTGTGATGAGACAGTGTTAGTAAAAATATGGGTTTCTCTCTTCCTTGCTTTTGCAGTCTATTCATGGTTAGTATATATGCATACTGAAGATAGGAATAATGTACCTCCACCTGACCGTCACATCCAAGCAGGGTGGCAGTTGTGGCAAGATAAAAATTGCCAAAGTTGTCATCAGCTATATGGACTTGGTGGATACATGGGGCCTGACCTTACTAACGTGTATTCTGATAAAGGTGCAAAATATATGCAGACATTCATAAAATATGGTACAGGCAAAATGCCTGATTTTCATCTTAATGATTCTGAGACGCAAAGCCTTATTAGTTTCCTGGCATGGATAGATAAGAGTGGAAAATCTAAAATACCTGCAAGTGTTGTTCACTGGTGGGGCATTTCAAGTAAATGAACGAATACCCGATATATTATAAACGATTTCTTCAGTTTGCATTAGGTTTGCTCGCCATAGCATTAGTGCTAGGGCTCTTGTCTGCCGCAGCGTTTAGTTATCCTGAAACGTTTAATAAATTTCTTCCATTTTATCAGCTAAGGCCCTTCCATACATCGGCTGCACTTTTCTGGATTATTACTGCATCTGCAGGATGTATTCTCTTTTACAAAAATGATGTTTTTACTGGTATATATGTAGGCAATACAAGTGAAAAGTTGTTTATAATGCTATGGATTGGCAGCATTCTGACTATATTTTGTTGTTATGCTTTTAAAAAGTTCGGTGGACGTGAATACTGGGAATTTCCACCTGTACTGAGCATTGCATTGCTTGCGAGCTGGCTGGTTTTCATGTATTCCTATTTTGCTTCCTGGCGAATATCTAAGAATAAGAAACCTTTGTACGTATGGATGTGGTCAACCGGGATATTTTTCTTTTTAATTACTTTTGTAGAACAGAATTTATGGCTTATACCATGGTTCCGCTCTTCGTTTCTGAAAGAGATAACGATACAGTGGAAAGCAAATGGCTCAATGGTAGGTGCATGGAACCAGATGATTTATGGTACTGCATTATTCCTGATGGTGAAAATTAGTGGCGATGGTACCATAGCCGAAAACAAGAAAGCTTTCTTCTTTTATTTCCTTGGCCTTACGAACCTAATGTTTAATTGGGGGCACCATATATATAATGTACCCAATGGCTCATGGATACGCAATACTGCCTATGCCATCAGCATGACAGAGCTACTCATATTTATCAATATTATTGCCGGGTTTAAGCGTAAGCTTGATGAGCAAAAGCGATTGAAGCATATAATACCGTATCGTTTTTTGGTGGCTGCTGAGTACTGGGCTTTTGCAAATTTATTGCTAGCCTTGCTTATGTCTGTCCCGGTTGTGAACCGTTATACGCATGGTACACATATCACTGTAGCTCATGCTATGATATCTACCATTGGTATTAATACTATGATATTACTGGGAAGTATTGGGTACATTATTAATATAGACACTAAAAATCAAAAAATTAAAAATTTCATTAACAAAGCATATTGGCATGCACAGGTCAGCCTTGCTGCCTTTGGCTCTTCCTTAGTCATAGCGGGTATTATCAAGGCATACAGAACAGTTGCCATTGAAAATATTACCTTCCAGGAAGTGATGCAACCGGTAGTTGTCATGATTAAAATATTTCTGTTGACTGGGATTTGGCTTGCCATTAGCCTTATAAGTATTGTAGTATGTTATTTTAGATTATTGAATAACAAAAGAACCATAAAGATTTGGAAAGAAGTAAACACTGTGATGCTCGTAGAAGAATATGATTTCTAATAAAAGACAATTTTATCTTTTATTAGAATAAAGTTTGTAATTTTACATAGAAATTGTAAAAATGGAACAATCAAAGCCTATAAAAAGAAGCGAAGAATTAGTGCAGCTCTCCAGGGAGCATCATGACGGGCTACTGTTGGGATGGAAAATTAAAACC
>JAFDXS010000114.1 GCA_018267795.1 Bacteroidota bacterium
CTTTGTTATTAGCAATGCCTGCCCTTCGTTTTCAGCAGCGGCTTTCAGGTTGTTAGATGCTACTACCTGCGCCATCGACTTTACTATCACATCATCAAAAGTTATATCGTTCATTTGCAGATCCAGCAGGTGATAACCCCAGCTTTCCAGTTGCTTGTCCAGTTGTTCTTTCACATGCTGTATTATCTCGGTACGCAGCAGTAATATTTCCGATTGTTTTTTAGTAGCCACAAAAGCACGAACAGCGCCTTCTACCGAGCGTATCAGGGCTTGCATAAAATTGCTGTTATCCATAAACTTAAAGGCAACATTCTCTATCGTTTCCGTTTCCTGGTTCAGCACAGAATAGAGCAACATAGCAGAAAAATAAACATTGGCCTGGTCTTGGGTTATGGCCTGGAACTTTAGTTCTATAGACCTGTTTTGATAAGAGATTCTTGTGTATATAGATTCAATGAAAGGGATTCGGAAATTAAGCCCCGGACGCAGTATTCGGCTAAACTTTCCGAACACGGTGATAACAGCCACGGTACCTTGCCTTACGCTAACAAAACACATAGCAAGAAGGGCAAGAACAACAACGAGTATAATAGCAATTACAGGCATAAATATGTGATTTGTTTGGAAATATACGGATAAGAACGAAATTTGTTAAAACAATTGGCATGTCAGCAAAATGGACATTGGATACGCTCGCAATGCAGGAAGATTTTTTTGCTGACACTGCACTCATCGGCATTGCCAGTGCCTTGCCAGCCTATCGTTTTTGCTGGTTGCTCAATAAGCATTTTAACATGCAGTTTAAGCGGGAGCCGGAACTGGATGTATGCCTGCAATCTACCGGGCGGCAAATTTACTTTCCCATATTTCAATACATACCCCACCTTAGCGGCACCAAGCACCTTATTTATAAGCTGAAGAACGATAAGGAAACATTGTTACCTGAAGCAAAGCAGCTTGACTATTTATGGATGATTCAAAGCAATTCCCCTGATTCTGATGCGCAAGCAACAACTCAAAGCCTGCGTGATATTCAGGATATTCAATTAGCCCAAATTCTTGCAACAGACAAACTTAAAAGCTTAGACCACCTGATCATATAAGTTAATATTGTATTTATAAATATTAATTTCAAGTTATACCTAACCTTCTAAGTCAAGGCTCCGTCTTTATATATTACTTTTCACAACTGAATTAAAGTTAATAATTAGGCGATTTTATTAAGAAAAGCTTAACTTTAAGGCAATCCATATTTATATCGTTTAAATACAAAATAGCTTATTTATAGACCATATGCTCTACTCTACACGTGCGCTAAGTTTATTGACCTGCCTATTACTTTTCTTTAGTTTTAGCGCTAAGGGATTGACGGCAAGTTTTACAGCTGACCGACATTCCGGCTGCGCTGGAATAGTTGTCAATTTCACAAATGGCTCCTCTGGTGCAACATCTTACGATTGGGATTTTGGAGATGGATATAAATCTACTCTCACCAACCCTTCTCATACTTTTATTTCTCCAGGTAGCCATTTGGTAACATTGACTTCAAAAAGCGGGAGTTCAAGTGCTACCGATACGCTCACTATAACTATATATGATACACCAAGGGTATATTTCAGGGTAGATACTGCAATATGTTTGGGTTCTACAATAACCTTTCACGACTCTACCATTTTTGGTTCCGGTACGGCGAGCGACGCTACATTTGAATGGAATTTTGGGAATGGAGACAATTCAACCTCTGAAAATCCTACATATAGTTATGGTGCTACAGGCATGTATACCGTTACACTTACCGTTACCAACTCAGCTGGCTGTCAATCATACTCAAGAAAAGCAAATTATGTGCATGTATATGGACCGCCGAGTGTCAACTTTTCAGCGACGCCTACCGTTTTCTGCGGCACTTCCGGTACCACGACTTTCACATCTACTATAGGTGGCGGCCCATCTCCCTATACCTACAACTGGGATTATGGCGATGGCAGCGCGCATGGCACTACAGCAAATCCAAACCATTCCTACACATCAACACGTCCCAATTACGACGTAAAACTGGTAGTTACCAGCGCTGCAGGTTGCAAAGATAGCCTCACTATACCCAATTATATTACGTTTACACATGAAACTGCTTCATTTTCCCTTTCAGCCAGTACTGTTTGCGCAGGCTCATATATCACTGTCACCAATACATCTACACCTTCATTTACTTCTACCTGGTGGGATTTTGGCGATGGCGCTACATCTGGTGGCAATCCTGAAGTACATGCCTATTCCGCCGAAGGCAATTATACTATAAAGCTTGTCTCCGGTAATGGCTGTAATGATTCTATCACAAAAACCGTCCACGTAAATCCGCAGCCTAAACCTGACTTTACATTTTCGCCTACTCAGCCATGCCCTGCACCCGATACTATTATCTTTAGCAATGGTTCTTCAGGCACAGGCACACCATTTACCTATAAATGGGATTTTGGTGATACTACCTACTCTACTGCTACCAATCCACATCATTATTATAGAAGCAGCCGTAATTATGATGTAAAGCTCATTGCTACCAATACTTACGGCTGTACAGACTCAGTTACTAAGTCCAATTATGTAAAAATCTCTCCGCTCAATTTAGACATTACCGGGAATGGAACTGCCGCGTCCGTTGGCGGCTGTAAAGCTTTCACTGTTAATTTTGCGTACAATCTTACCGGTGCAGGCGGCGGCACTTATCCGTATTCGGTGACTTCAACTCATTGGGACTTTGGCGATACCTCGACATCCACAGCTGCCAGTCCAACACATACATACAATTTTTACGGCACCTACCGTGTTATATTAAACATTACAACAAGTAATGGCTGTTCCGCAGCTGATACCTTTACAGTACACGTGGGTTCTCATCCTACTGCAAGCTTTACTGCAACACCTACCACTACCTGTATAGACGCTCCGGTACAATTTCATAATACATCTGACAGCGCTACAGATTATTCCTGGCTTTTTGGAGATGGGGTAGGTATTGCAACAGACAGCCCGGCTCACGTCTATCATGATGCAGGCATTTATACAGTCACTTTAATAGCTTATAATAATGGCTGTCCTGATACGTTAGTGAGGCCAAATTATATCACTGTAAATTATCCAAAGGCAGATTTTAATTTTAATTACAATTGCGATACAGCTAAAAAGATTTCGCTTACCAATACATCCCTTGGCGGGACATCTTATTACTGGGACTTTGGTGATGCCAGCACTTCTACTACCTCCAGCCTGGCATTTAGCCACACTTATGCTACTACAGGTACTTATACTATTACGCTGGTAGCATTCAACAGTACTACCGGCTGCCACGACACTACACATAAAAATGTAGAAGTTACGGATCCTGCTGCTACGTTTACTGCTAGCGATACATTAGTATGTATAGACAAAAAAATCACCTTTTCCAGCCACCTTACAGGCGGCACGGCTTTAACATATAGCTGGATATTTGATAATACTACTCGTTTAATTGATACTACAAGTGCTGTCGTTTTCAGTTTTTCTACAAAGGGCTATCATTCTGCCAAAGTATTGATATATGATAATCGCGGGTGTACAGATACTTTTTCAAAGTATAACTATATAGACGTTGCCAAACCAACTGCCGATTTCGCCGGCACACCGCTTTTATTTGGTTGCGTACCGCTATATGTTACACTTACTGATCATACTACTGATGTACCCGGTGCCCACATTACCAGTTGGGTCTGGGACTTTGGCGATGGCAGTTTGCCAGGCAGTGGTACTCCAGTCAATCACACCTATACCAGTGCAGGCACTTTTTATGTAAGCCTTGCTGTCAAAGATAATGTGGGCTGTACTGATACACTAACCAGGAGTGGTTATATAGATGCGCATAAGCCAGTTGCTAATTTCTCTGGTGGCCCCACCAATGTTTGTAAGAACAGTCCGGTATCTTTTCATAACGCATCCACCGGCTCTGGCCTTACTTATCGCTGGGACTTTGGCGACGGCAATACTTCAAAAGCATCTTCACCAAGCCATTCATACAGGTCATTAGGCACCTTTACAGTAAAGCTTGTAATTACCGACTCATTGGGTTGCAAGGATTCTGTTACAAAAGCAGGATATATTACTGTAGTAGGCGGCCCTACCGCTGCGTTTAGCCTTAGCGATACATTCCGCATTTGCTCACCGCTCACGGTTAAGTTCAAAGATCACTCTATAGGTGCAGTAAGGATCAACTGGTATTTTGGCGATCCACTTTCTTCTGTAAGCCATAGCGATACACCAAGCTGGACTTATATAAATCCGGGTGTATATACCGTTACTGAAATAGTATTTAATAGTAATGGCTGTACTGATACGGCAAGGGCCACTGTAAGGATATTGGGGTATGCAGGCTTGCTCACCTACACACCTTTAAGTGGTTGTGCCCCGCTCACTGTTAACTTTAAAGTAAATGCTACCGGTGTACCTGATTTTATATATGATTTTGCCGACGGAACAACTAAAAAGACGAAAAGTCCTACTTACACATACACCTATACTGCTGCTGGTCCTTATCTGCCAAGGGTAATCCTAACGGATGATTCCGGTTGTACATCGGCCAGTCTTGGGCTCGATACCATAAAGGTAGATGGTATCTATCCTGGTTTTACATATATACCATTCCCGGCATGTGATAGCGGTACATTTGAATTTGTCGATACTTCTTCAGGTGCATATAGCCGCATATCCAGCCATCAATGGATATTTCATGATGGCCCCGGCGGCACTGCCCTTACTGATTGGCACTCATATAGTCACCCGGGCAAATATGCTGTAACCATTATAGACCAGACACTCTCTGGTTGTATTGATACCTTTGCTTCTAATATTGAAGTCTTCCCATTACCAACTATAGACGCAGGACCAGATACTACTATCTGCGTTGGCGACTATGCAGTATTGACACCTACAGGTGGTGTATCTTATACATGGACACCGGTAGCCACTCTGAGCTGCGATTCCTGCACTAATCCTCAGGCTAAACCCGGCAGAGCTACGGTATATACTGTAATAGGCACTGATGCAAACGGTTGCTCTAATACCGATACGGTAACTGTATTTACGAAAACTAAAACAAGTAGTGTTTCAAGAGGTGGCGGGGAAATTTGCCAAAGCGAACACTTGCAATTATTCGACTCAGCCGGTGTAAATACTATTTATACATGGTTGCCACCATACGGCCTCGATGATAGCCATAGCGATAAGCCTATAGCAAGCCCTGATACTACCGTTCATTATATCGTTATTGCACAGCAAGGCAGTTGCGTTCCCGATACGGGATATATAGATGTAATAGTACACCCTACGCCTATAGTGAGCGCCGGACCTAACCAGACAATGATTGCGGGTAATACTGTTCAACTGGACGCTACAGGCAAATACATAAGCAAATATCTATGGTCGCCGGCTGATAACCTGAGCTGTGACAGCTGCGAAAGCCCAATTGCCAGTCCTAAAAAGACGACGCAATTCATAGTTCACGTATGGTCTGACTTTGGCTGTGCCGACTCCAGCGAAACTACCATAAGAGTTATTTGCGACCACTCCCAGGTATTTATGCCTAACACTTTCACTCCTAATGGCGATGGACAGAACGATCGCTTCTATCCTCGCGGAAAAGGTCTGCAGACAATCCGTTCATTCAGGATTTACAACCGCTGGGGCCAGCTGATGTACGAAAAACAAGGCATGAACGTGAATGAAAAAGATAATGGATGGGATGGCACTTTCAATGGTGTGCCATTAACACCGGATGTGTATGTTTATATGATAGATGCTATATGTGATACCGGGGAACCAATTTCATGGAAGGGCGATATTTCATTAATAAGATAATGAGCAAAAAAATGAAGAAACAAACGCTATATATTATTGCCGGTATGCTTGCTTGCATATCATCTCTATCGGTACAGGGCCAGGATATTCATTTCTCCCAGTTCTATCAAACCACCATTTTAAACAACCCCGGTCTGGTGGGAGTCTTTAACGAAGACTACAAGGTTGGCGCTATGTACAGGACCCAATGGAACACCATAGCCACACCTTTTCAAACCGAACTAATAGATCTTGAAACCAAGGTATTGGTAAATGATGTGAATGACTATATCAGTTTCGGCTTGCTGGGCTACTCTGATAAAGCAGGTGCCATCAGTTTCCAGACTACTGGTTTCTACCCTGCCATCAATTACAACAAATCGATGGAGGATAAATACAATTCTTATCTTTCAGTTGGTCTTACCGGCGGCTATATCTCCCGCACTATAGATCCATCTAAGATGACATTTGACAACCAGTACCTGAATGGCAACTATAGCTCCACCAATCCTACTGGCGAACAAATTACCTCGTCAAAAGTTTCCTACTGGGATTTAGGCATAGGCGTTACCTGGAATAGTAGTTTCGATGAAGATAATAAGGTGAATTATTTTCTGGGGGCCGCTGCATATCACGTATCATTTCCCAAAACGTCCTTCCTAGGTGATAATTCAATAAACCTGAAAATGAGATACGATGCCAACCTGGGTTTGAATTATGACGTAGATGGCACTTACAATATAATGTTCTATGCAAACGTAATGCTGCAAAGCCCTTATCACGAATACATAGGCGGTGCTATGCTAAAATATATATTGCCATCAAACAGCAATACACCTCCGTTTTCACTCGCAGCAGGTGTATTCTATCGTTACCAGGATTCCTGGATACCTACTGTGAAACTTAATTATAAGAAAACAGCAATTACATTTAGCTACGATATCAATACCTCATCGCTTAAGACGCTTACCAACTCATTTGGTGGTTTTGAAATATCATTATTCACCTCAGGTATGTGGGGCGGGTATGATGACAAGCATCTTTGTCCAAGGTTCTAATCACAATATCAACAATATTTTTTTAAGGGGCTAATAGTATTAGCCCCTTTTTCATGCATCGCATTGATATTCTTTTGGTCTTGCCATCAGATTGGCATAATATTATATAAGCATAGGGAAAACCTATTTTAAAATATACATGTACATACATACATTTGCATTATGAAATTAGAAGAAGCTATAAAAAGCACTAAATTTTCAGACATGAGGCACAAGGCTACCCTTAACCTCATGTATACAAGCTACTGGCTCAAAACACACTTAAGTGGAGCACTAAAAGAGCATGACCTTACCCCTGAGCAGTACAACGTAATGCGCAT
>JAFDXS010000115.1 GCA_018267795.1 Bacteroidota bacterium
ATTGCCATGACCTGCAGGAATTTACCCTGGTTTGCTGATACGCTAATAGCGGGGATGCCTTCCTGCTCAATAGAGGACACTGTATTTTGCAGGGCTTCATCTTCAGGCGCAAGCAGGTTGGCGATGTACTGATCTACAGCTTCGAAAAGTTCGTTGTTCATGGGGTATGTGTTTGGTTTAAAATTAAGGGATAATAGGTTGTATAGGCTTGGGGCTACTTTATTTGACATTTGCCGGTGTTAGTATCTTGGTTTTTTCTCTGTGAGTATGTTCGTGAGGAACATTAATACAGGTGCCTCTAGCTAAATCGCTTTTTAATTATAAAAATAGAACGTTCTAAAATAAACCCATAAAAACAAATATTGAAGACAAGGCCAATAAAATAAAGTACAGAAGTACTTGAAAAAATATGCCATAGTAAAGTGTGAGTTGGAAAGCGTAGTATGTAAAATAATTTTGCGAAAAATTGCCAAATAACATTAGTGCCAAGTGTTCCTTCATCTTCTCCAAAAGCAGCCATAAAACTTGGAATAAGCAAAAGACCAAATAAGGCTGTGGAAATGATGAAAGTTCGTTTATTGAAATTCTTTAGCATTGCTGTCTTATTCCAAATTTAATACTTATTCAAGAAGCAGCCTTTTCTTAATTTTTTGCAGGTATGTCTTCAATCTTTTTGGTGATTATCTTTTTGTCAGAAGACGAGAGGGCAAGTTGCAGCGCTTTATTGAAATGCATTTTAGCTTCGGTATTATTTATACCTGTGTATAGCTCGCCGAGGAGGGCGTGGTAGAGGTGGTTGTTTTCGAGCTTTAGTTTTTCGGCTTCTGTAATGGCTTCCTGTTTGCTGTTTGCTTTGGCGAGTGCATAGGTGCGATTGAGGGCGGCGATAGGGGAGTATTCGACGATGAGCAGGTTATTATATAGCTGCAGGATATGTTCCCATTTATCGGGGCTATCGGTTTTGATGGTGTGCCAGTATGCTATGCCTGCCTCGAAGTGGTATTTTGATACAGTATTGCCTACGGATGAAAGATTAAGAAAACGCTCGCCGCGGGTGATGAGCTCTTTGTCCCAAAGGGCGGTGTCCTGATCGTCATATAAGACTGCTTCGCCTTCCTGCATACGGGCCTTGAAGCGGGAAGCCTGGAAGCACATGAGTGCCATGAGGGCATTGACCGCCGGGGTATTTGTTTGCTTGTTGTCGAGCAGGAGATAAGTGAGGCGCATCGCTTCGAAACAGAGGTCTTCCCGCAATGAGGTATCGCCGGATGCAGAATAGTAACCCTCATTAAACAAAAGATATAATGTAGTGAGCACAGATTCCAGTCGTTTGTCAATTTCTGTAGCAGGGGGCATTTCTATTTTTACCTGCTCTGTACGCAGCTTTTCTTTTGCGCGCATCAGGCGCTTGTTGATTGTTTCTTTATTGCTAAGGAATGCATTGGCAATCTCTGTGATGCCGAAACCGCAGAGGATGCGTAAGGCAAGGCCAATCTGTGCCTCAGCAGGAATAGCCGGATGGCAGACGGCAAAGATCATTTGCAACTGGCTGTCTTTGATATTGGCATCGGAGAGATCGATATCGGGCTGCGAAGAAGATGAGGTGCTATGCTTGATATCCGGCGCTATTTTTTGGTTGAACAGCGATTCGCGCTGGAGGAGGTTTTTAGCTTTGTTCTTAGCAACAGTATATAGCCAGGCAACGGGATTCTCCGGCAGGCCATGCATCCCCCACATTTCGGAAGCGGAGAGAAATGTATCTGCAGCAATGTCTTCGGCTACCTCTATGTGTGTAAAACCAAAGTACTTAACTAGTACAGCAATGATCTTGCGGTACTCTGTACGGAACAGGTGTGGTATGAGTTCGTTTTCTGCCATGTAAAGAAAGCCTTTGCAATATTACAAAGGCTTTTGTTTTCGATAATGATAAAGCTATGGCAGAATACCGATGGGACGAACTTCAACTTTGCCACCTTGTGAAAATACGGGGCAGCCCTTGGCTAGCTCTACTGCTTCTTCGAGCGAGTCAGCAGTAATAATAGAATAGCCACCTATAGCTTCTTTAACCTCTGTATAGGGACCATCTGTAATCACATTGTTTGGCTGTAATACCTTTCCTGCATTTTCCAGGCGATTGCCGCGATCTTTTAGCTTATTCTGAGCAGCAATGCTGCCTATCCAGTCCATCCAGCGCTTGGTCATAGCCTGTGCTTCTTCTGCTGAGAAGTCTGCAGTTCTATTGTAGTCGGACCTGAATATTAAAAGGAAATCTTTCATGTTGCTTAAGTTTTAATTGGTTTTAAAACAGTAAGACAAATTAAAGATTAAGAACTGGACAAAAGACCAAAAAAAATTAAAACTTCATAAAAAAGCCAGCATTAATAATACCCTTGTAGCCCCAGCCAAGCTCTGCAAAGCCGCCTATGCCTGTACCAAAGCGGACACCGATGGGGGTGTACTGGAGGGCGGGGATAATGACATTGGGCTCGGGGCGGGCATAAGAGCTTGTACTGTTACCGTCAATCGTAGCAGCGGAAAATCTTGCGCCTAAGCCAACTACCATATACAGCTTTAAGCCATGTTGAATATAATACGGAACTTCCAGTTCCGGTGATAGTATGAACGAGGTGCGGGAGTAGGGGCCTACGTTGTAGGAATCACTACGCTCCCGGTAGGCATAGTCGCCCTTATCAAAAAAAATGCCCCCGGTGATGCCGAGCCCTAAATGATTAGGGAAATAGTGCTTTAGTGTAAGGAAAAACGAAGGCGAAAAGCTTTTTGGGGTAAACTCGTTGCCGGTAAAGAAATCTTCAAATCCGCCTTGCGAAACTATGGTGGCATTGCCAATGTTGATGCTGGCGTCGAATTCGTTACGCTGGGCATGGGCGCAAAAGGGGAGAACAATAAAGAGGGTAATTGATGACAATAATTTTTTCATAAGGTTGAATTTTAGATTTTACAGAATAAGCCAAGATTAATAATGCCTTTGTAGCCCCAGCCGAGCTCGGCAAGGCCTCCAATGCGGTTGCCAACACGTACTGCTATGGGTGTGTACTGAAACGCAGGTGTAATGGTATGTGGTACAGGATGAACGCCACCGGAGAAAGAATGATGTGAAAGGTCCTGAATGTCTGCATAGGAAGACCGTATACCCAATCCGACGATTGAATACAAACTTACATTGCGTGCTGTATAGTAGGGAACTTCAAACTCGGGCGAGATAATATAAGACTGCCTGGTATATGGGCCGACCTCATAGGATTCACTTCTATCTCTAAAGCTGAAATCTCCCTTATCGCTAAAAAAGCCTGCAGTAAGCGACAAGGCCATATTGTTGGGAAAATGATGCTTGAGCGTTAGGAAGTAGCTTAGGTAGATGTTAGATGAATGAAACTCATTGCCGGTAAGAAAATCTTCGGCACCGCCATTAGAAATCAGAGTTGCATTGCCGAGATTAGTGCTCACGCTTATTTCGTTGTCCTGGGCTAAAACAGTTGTGTGCGTTGTAATAAGCAGGGTAAGAATCAGTAGGTGTATCTTTTTCATTGGTAGCTACAGTTTACAGAATAAGCCAAGATTTATCATGCCTTTATAGCCCCAGCTGAATTCAATAAAGCCACCAACATGAGTGCCCAAACGCAGTGCTATGGGGGTAATCTGAGCAACGGGCAAAAATAGCTGATGATCGCCACTTTGGTAATGGACAGATGAATAGTAATTAAATTCTTCATAGGAGAATCGCATCCCTATATTGACACGAGCATATAATTTAAAACCATGCTCAATGTAATAAGGAAAACTAGCTTCAGGAGCGATGATGAATGTTTGTCTTTTGTAAGAGCCCAAAATAGAATCACTGCGGTTAAACAAGCTATTTTGATACTTATTAGTGCCCTGATCTGCAAAGTAGCAAAGGGCAAAGCCTATGCTAATATGATGCTTCAAGTAATGATTGTAAGAAATGGAGTAAGTGAAAGCAGGATTTGAAGGCTGAAAGTCATTTTTCATTAGCCAGTCGCTAATATTAAAAAGGCCAATACCCGAGCCGATACCTGAGCTAATATCGATTTCATTATGCTGTGCCTGACAGCAGAATGGCAGAATATTGGATATAGCTATAAGTATAGCATAGCGAATATAATTTCTCATAAAGGTGGGTATCTGGGATAAATATAACCAACAATTAATATGCCAGAAAATGAGAGAGCCGCTGACTCTTAATCAGCGGCTCTTGTTATACATATGTTTATCAAACTAAGAAACGAAATGCAGCACAGCCCAAAGGGCTGACAGAGAGATCACTACCCATAGAATGATGCCTTGTATAAAAGGCTTTACACCCACAGATTGGATCACCTTACGAGACAGGCCTGCGCCTATGAGGAACAAGGTGAGCGTAAGGCCCTGGCGTGCTATAGAAACTACATAATGGCCATATTGCTGTACGAAAGGTACATAGGTGTATATGACCATAGCGATGATGAACATGCCTATGAACCAGGGGATGTTTACCTTCTTAGATTTGCTCTTGAAAAAGAAGGCTGATACAAAAGCCACAGGGATGATCCATAATGCGCGGGCGAGCTTTACGGTTGTGGCTACCTCAAGCGCAGTTTTGCCGTAGCTGCTGGCGGCACCAACTACTGAGCTGGTGTCGTGTATGGCTATGGCGCACCAGATACCAAACTGGTTTTCTGAAAGCTGGAGCCAATGACCTATAGACGGAAAAATAAATAGTGCAATGGAATTGAGGATGAACACAATACCAAGTGCTACTGATATGGATTTTTCTTCAGCGCCTATAACAGGGGCAACTGCCGCAATAGCGCTGCCGCCGCATATAGCGGTGCCGGAAGACACGAGGTAAGAAGTTTTAGCTTCTATCTTAAGCCAGCGGGCTATAAGTGTGCCGAGTATTAAAGTGCCGAAAATGGAAACAATAGTAAATGCAACACCTTGCTTACCTGCCTGCATGGCCGTCTGGATATTCATACCGAAGCCGAGGCCTACTACTGATGCCTTTAATAGATAGTTGGTAGCTTTTTTATTAAGATGCAGGAATGGATGCCCCATGGTAAGTGCTATGATAAGCCCAAGGAACAAGGCGATGGGAGGAGAGATCCAAGGGGTGAGACAAGCGGCTGCCGCAAGTATGAAAATGAGCTTGCGGATAATATCCTGATTGTTGTCCGGCTTGCTGGTGTCTGTAACTGATGGACGCGGCGCGCCATTTGCTGAAGGCGTGGCCTCAGAAGAAGAAGTGGTTTGTTTCATACTTGCATATACAACCTGCCATACAATATGAAACAGGCCGCGATATTTTAGTGAAAAAACTGAATTATGTTAGTGCAAACGTAAATAAATAAACGCTTAAGTATTACATATTTTAAAAGAAAGCATCCTCAAAGTGTAGTATTTCTTTCACGTTGTCGCACTCCAGCAAAATGCTGAGTATATCGAAGCGTATTTGCGTATATTGCGGGTTGGCATCAACAAAAGCTTCTGCGGCTAACTTAAGAAACCCTTGCTTTTGTGTGTTGACGGCCTCTTCGGGGAAGCCGAAGTTGAAATTGCGACGGGTTTTTACTTCAATAAATATTAAAATATCGTCCTTGTGCGCAATGATATCAACTTCCTTTTTACCGAAGCGCCAATTGCGATACAGTATGGCATAGTTATTATTTATTAAAAAGTTTACAGCTATTTGTTCGCCTTTTATCCCAGTTTCTTTATGTTTGAACATTGAAACACACTAAAATAATATGAAAGAGTTAATTATAAATTTTCCTACACAGTTAAAAGAAGCCCTAATCATTGGACAAAGTTATCGTTTCAGAGCAGAGCAAAAAGACTTTAGCAATATAATATTGACCGGCCTGGGCGGTAGTGGTATAGGTGGTTCCATCGTGCAGAATTTTGTATTTGATAAATTGAAAATACCATTTATTGTAAACAAAGACTATTTTCTGCCTTCATTTGTAGGCAAAAATTCCCTGGTAATTGTTTCATCTTACTCAGGCAATACAGAAGAGACCATCGCCTCTATGCAACAGGCGCTGAAAGCTAAGGCTACAGTGGTATGTATAACATCGGGCGGTAAGATAGCAGAGCTGGCTAAGAAGAAGAATATGGACTGCATATTGCTACCTGCAGGTATGCCACCACGTGCCTGCATTGGTTACTCTATGACGCAGGTATTGTTTATACTGGCGCACTTTGGGTTTATCAATAATGACTTTGTAAAGAATATAAAGAGCTCTATAAAGCAGCTGCAGGCAGATGATAAAGCCATGCAAAAGAAAGCAAGCAATATAGCACAGAAAATAAACGGCAAGCTGCCTATAATATATGCTGCGGCTGACTTTGAAGGTGTGGCGGTGCGCTTTCGCCAACAGCTGAATGAAAACAGCAAGATGCTGGCCTGGCACAATGTGATACCTGAAATGAACCACAATGAACTGGTGGGCTGGCGCGATAAGGCTGACGATAAAGTGGTGATAATACTGCGCAATGAAGATGACTACGAACGTGTGCAAACGCGTATGGAAATAAACAAGAAAATCATTAAGAAATACACTTCTAACATAATAGAGCTTACATCGCAAGGAAAGAGTTATTGGGAGAAGGTGTTTTACATCATTCACCTGACAGACTGGGTATCTGTATATCTTGCAGAATTACGGAACCAAGATGCTATGGAAGTAAAGGTGATAGATTATCTGAAAGGAACTTTGGCTAAAAGCTAATTGATAAGAAGCTGTAAAAGAAAAGCGCCGCTAAATGCGGCGCTTTTCTTTTTGTACAAACTGAAATTATTTATGCCATATTTTTTGCATCAGCGAGGAACTGTTGCAGGCCTATGTCAGTAAGCGGATGCTTGAGCAGGCCAAGGATAGAAGAAAGCGGGCAAGTACAAACATCAGCACCGGCTTCTGCGCAACGAACTATGTGCAGTGGATTGCGGATAGATGCAGCTAGTACTTCTGTCATGAAGCCCTGAGCGTTGTAGATATTTACTATCTGCTCGATAAGCTGAACACCATCCCAGCTACCATCGTCAATGCGGCCAATGAAAGGAGATACGAATGTAGCGCCTGCTTTGGCAGCGAGGATAGCCTGGCCGGCAGAGAATACAAGTGTACAGTTGGTAGCAATACCGTTGTCTGTAAACCATT
>JAFDXS010000116.1 GCA_018267795.1 Bacteroidota bacterium
AAATATCAAGCGCCATTGTCAGGTACTGAATTGCCTTAGCATTGTCGATTGATTTGTATAATTCCGCTAAAAGAATGAAATAAAAATTATTTGTTTTTAAGTCCAGCTTCCTGGCTTCTTCAAGAGCCGATATATTACCATGAACCTTCGAAAATGCCCAAATTCTGTTTAATGCTACTATTGGCGACTTATTCGCCAGTAGCAGCACATCGTACAATTTCAATATACTCGTCCATTTGTCCGGATTGCCATTATCAACTGTATGCCAATACGCAATACTTGCTTCAATATAGTATGCCGATGTAATTTCCCATTTGGACGATTGCTGTAGATAATAAAATCCCTTTTCTATAAATTCCCTATCCCAAAGTGCTCTGTCCTGCTCATCATATAGCACTATATTTCCGTTTTCATTTTGCCTTGCTTCCAAACGTGATGCCTGAAAGCACATCAGGGACATCAGGGCATTAGAAGCATGGTTGTTTGTAAGTGGATTATCCAGCAGTAAATAAGCCAGGTTTAACGCTTCGATACAAAGTTCTTTACGAATAATCGAATTGTTACTTTCAGAATAATACCCCTCGCTAAATAAAAGATATATGGTTTGAATAACCGTGTTTAGCCGCTCATCGATTTCTTTGTCATCAGGCATTTCAAGCCTTATTCTTTCCGAATATAATTTTTCCTTTGCCCGCTGCAGTCTTTTATGAATGGTTTCTTTGTTTGTTAAAAATGCGTCGGCGATTTCACTTAACCCTAAGCCACAAAGTATTCTTAATGCGAGGCAAATTTGTGCTTCAGTTGAAATAGATGGATGGCATACCGCAAAAAGCATTTGAAGCTGGCTGTCCGAAATGTTTTTTTCAGAAAAATCAATCTCAATTTCATAAAGCTGGCTGTTATTGGCAAGCTGTTCTGTTGCTATTTTACTGAACGTATTGCCCCTTGCAAGGTGGTTTTTTAATTTGTTTTTCGCAACGGTGTATAGCCATGCGGTAGGGTTTTGAGGTTTCCCCTTATATGGCCAGTTATCCAGCGCCGACAAAAAAGTTTCACTCACGATATCCTCTGCTACTTCAATGTATTCAAGACCAAACGATTTACTAAGAACAGCTACCATTTTGCTGTATTCTGTCTTGAATAAATGAGGAATTATATCGTTTTCATTCATTTTTTGGTGCAATAAAATAAAGCTCCTTTTGGAGCTTTATCATTAGTTTAATGTGTTACAATCTGGCGAACTTCAACGGTATTGCCCTCGCCCTGCAAAATCGGCGCACCTTTTGCAAATTCTGCAGCTTCCTCTGCCGATTCTGCCCTTACTACTATGTAGCCGCCAAGAGTTTCTTTAATATCTCCGAATGGCCCATTGGTAACAAGTTTTTTATGATTTACAACCTTTGCATCATCAAATAACAATCCTGTTCCGCTCACAAATTTGTTTTTTGCAGCGATCCCGTTTACCCAATCCATTTGTTGCTTCATCCATTGCTGAATTTGCTCAGGAGATACTTTGCCGTTCGCGTTTTCATGTCTGAAAAGAAGGATGTACTCTTTCATTTTTTAATTTTTAAATGTTATTGAATGTTTGAATTATACCTCAATAACAAGCTCAATTAATAGAGAGGGACACTCAAAGGTAAAAATATTTTATCTGGTCATGTTTTAACATCACCCTATTACCGGCATCTATTTTATTGTATTCACCATTCCCACTAACCCGGAAGCGCTTTAAAAATGTGGACATCTTAATTTGGAACTCGCTTGTTAATACTCGTACCTTGCCCAATCAGGCCCGTCATGTCGACCGCAAGGGAGACATCTCCTGAAAGCATGCAATTAGCTCAACCATAATATAATTGCATCAAAGTTCTTTGACATACTGTAAACCCAATCGCCCAGTCGAAAAATTACATCAATCGGAAATTTCCGGTTAACCGGAAATTTCACCTGCAATCCGCCATAGGCAGTCATATTGCAATTTCTGCTGCCGGAAAAAACCGGAAAAAACTAGGAATTTCGGTAGCCTCATAATGCCTTTTTCTTGAGAAGAGTCAATCTCTGCGGGAAACATTTTTTTCTTACTTCTTCTGCTGTTCAGCTTTTGCATTGCATTGTGGTATCTGCCCCATTGCTACATTTATTTAGGTATAAAAAGAGTACTTTATACCCAATTATACCCTGGGCAATTTCACTAAGATGCAAGATTGGCAAGGCATGTAGCCAAAAATCGCAAAAAGGGCAATTTTTTCTGCAGAATATACCTTACCGTAAAGTACTAATTGAAAAAGTTGATTTCCGCCCATCAGGGAGGTTGGGAGAGTAAAAAAAGCCCCTTGGAAAAGAGGCTACATTTTTATTTGATTGGAACTTCTTGTGGTTTGTGTTTTCTTTCTTATCCCTAAAAAAGCATCAATATTTTATACAAGGTATTTTTCTATCTCTTTTCCTATCAGGGGCACCAGGTATCCAAACTCATGCTGGCCATTTGTTATCCAGGAAAATTTTCTTTCTTCATGGCAAGGCAAAGCTTCAAGTATTAGCATATCTGCTCCCGGTATGCGAATGGTAAAGTATTTATTGAAGGGTATGACCTTACCCACTACCTCAGCTTCGTAGCGTTTGCCTTTATGAAAAAAGCGTAGTGGTAATCTTAATATCCGGCTATTATGCTTAGTGTCCATATCGCCCTGTTTTACTTATATACGAGGGTCTTGCATTTATGGTTTTATATTCCCATAAAAAATATGAACAGTGCAGATTAGCTCACATGCTTTTCCCAGTTAGGGTCATAATGCACAAAGAAAGCGATCCATATAGAGCGGGAAAGCCGCTGTAGCAGTGGCTGCAATATTATCAGCAGTAGTGCATTCACTCCCAGCCACCAGAAGATGCTGTCATCTTTTATAGAAATGCCTAATGTAAAATACCATAACACAAAGAAAGCAGCAGTAAACATCACAGACAGCCCGTAGCTAACATATCCCGTCCCGAAGTAAAAGCCGGTTTCAAGCTCGTAAGCCTGGCCGCACACAGGGCAATGTTCAGGCATGCGCATAGTGGTCTTTAAGCGGTACGGATTAGGATTGACAAATAAACTCCCCTTCCTGCACCGCGGGCACCTGTTGGTCAATACGCTGCTCAGTAATCCTCGTTCTGCTTTCTTGCTAGTTGCACACATATATTATCGTTGGCCTGCAGCGCTCTCAAAAGAAGACTTTCTGAATTCCTCTGGTGTCATGCTGCAATATTTTTTAAAAAATTTTGTGAAGTATGAGTTGTCTGAGAAGTTAAGCTGATAGGCAATCTGGGATATGCTTAGAGATACGTTCACCAGCAGCCGTTTTGCCTCCAGCAGTATCCTGTCCCGTATCACTTCCCCGGCAGATAAGCCCAGCAGGTCCTGGCAGAGTGCGTTGAGGTGGTTAGGGGTAATGTAAAGCATAGCTGCATACTCTTTAGGCAAGCGTTTTTCAGCATAGTACTCATCCACCAGCTTCCTGAAGTTGTAGAGCAGCAATTGGCTTTGCTCTGGTATTTGTTTAGGGGTATTGTTTGCACAGCATCTGCTTATCAGAATGAACAGCGACATCAGCTCTATGCACACCATATCCTTATTATGCTGTTGCTTGCTTTGCACTTCCTCTATCAGCCGCTCAAAAATATCCTTTGCTTGATCAAGGGTATTTGCAGAAAGCTTTACCACACTATCCTTAGCCACTCCCCGAAAGAAAGGAAATTGCTGCAAATAGCTCTGATTAGAAAGAAAAGAACGAAATAAATGTTCCGAGAAGTTAACGACATAGCCATCTGCCTCGCCCCTAAAGTGCCAGTTATGCACCTGTCCAGGTATCATAAAGTAGATCTGCCCCCGCTGCACAGGAAACTGCTCAAAGTCTATAGTATGGGTACCACTGCCCTTGGTAAACAACAGCATATGATAAAACAAGTGCCTGTGTGGCGTGTGAAAATGAGGGTGCCGCTGTTGGTAGGGAGCAAAACGGTCAGCTACCACATCATCGCGCAGATTACTTACTTGCTCTACAGATTGAATATCATAGACAGGTATGGTAGCTTTTGCCTTCTGCATATTGCAAAGGTACAGCTATATACAAATAAGTAATTGTGCTATTTCTTCTTTTAATGGTACTTTTTACCGATTTAGCGTTCAGGCTTTAAAGACTAAGCAAGCCATAGCGGTACAATGTATTGATGGGTTTGTTGTCCCAGAAGAGCTCAAAATCTTCAAGGCCAGCCGCTTCATAGCTTTCCTTCACTTCTTGCAATGTGTAGGTCTTTATATTCGCAGGTGATAGCTGTTGCAGCATTTGGGCAAACCATTTACCCTCTTGCACACCCACTTTTATATTAAGCGTATCCTGCTTTCCCTGGAAGGTAAGAGAGGCCATCTCCCATTGGTTCCCTTTCTTTGTCTTTACAATGGTTTCTATTGTAGGCGCCTTACCCAGCCACACTATTTTAGTCTGTGGTTTCGATGTTGCAAGCTCATCTTCTTCTATTGCTTTGGTAATATAGTCTGGCGCTACCGTAGTCTTAGGCACCTTGAAGTCAAACCATTTTTGCAAAGGGTAATCGAAGCAGGTAGCATGCATATAGTTGAATAGAGATTTCTTAAGTCCAAAGCTAAATGCCTCATGGTCAGCACCGGTCTCATCTATATGCACAATATCGTTATTGGCAAATGCACCAATAGTTTCAGTCTGCTTCCGCACGCTGAATTTTGCAGGCTCCAGTCCCACCGGGCTATGAGCTGTCATAGTAAACTGGTGCCAGAATGCAGATTGCAGCACACCTGCCTGAAACATTTGACGCACCATCTCCAGCGAGTCTATAGTCTCCTGTGCAGTTTGTGTCGGGAAGCCATACATAAGGTACGCATGCACCATAATGCCCGCATTAGTAAAGTTCCTGTTCACTCTGGCTACCTGTGCTACGGTAATGCCCTTTTGTATTAGCTGCAGCAATCGGTCAGAAGCTACCTCAAGCCCACCTGATACTGCTATACAACCTGATGCTTTTAGTAGTAGGCAAAGGTCACGGGTAAAGCTCTTCTCAAAGCGGATATTAGCCCACCAGCTCACAGTAAGCCTGCGCCTGATGATCTCAAGTGCCAATGCACGCATCAGGGCAGGCGGTGCAGCTTCATCTACAAAGTGAAAACCCGTTTGCCCCGTTTGCGCTATGATCTCTTCCATTCTGTCACAGAGCAGTTGTGCGGTTATAGGTTCATAAAGCTTTATATAGTTAAGAGATATATCGCAGAAAGTGCATTTGCCCCAGTAGCAGCCATGTGCCATGGTCAGCTTATTCCAGCGTCCATCGCTCCACAAGCTATGCATGGGGTTCACTACTTCTATGGCAGAAATGTATTGGTCGAGCAGAAAGTCGCTATAGTCAGGGGTGCCCACCTTGGCTTGTTTATAATCCCCGCATGAGGGATTATCAATATAAACCACCTTATCATCCTTCAGTAGGAAGGTGCGCTTAAGCTCTTCGGTGGTTATTTTGCCTTCCACATACTGCACTAAATGTTCAATAGGGGTTTCACCATCATCAAGCGTTATGAAATCAAAAAACTCAAATACACGCACATCAGAGAGGGAACGGAGCTCTGTATTAGCAAAGCCGCCACCCATTGCTACTTTCACATTTGGGTAATGCTTCTTAATCCATTGCCCGCAACGTAAGGATGTATAAAGGTTACCGGGAAAGGGCACAGATATAGCAACTAATAATGGTTGCAGTGTTTTCATCCTTGCTGCAAGAATGTCAAGTAGTATATTGTCAATATAGGTGCACTCGCTTTGCAATGCACTATATAGTTCATCAAAACTATTTGCAGAGCGGCCAAGCTTTTCAGCGTATCTGCTAAAGCCGAAGTGTGGGTCCACGCATTCCATTATCAGGTCTGAGAGGTCTTCCAGGTACATTGTAGCCAGGTGTTTTGCTCTATCCTGTATGCCCATGCTGCCAAAGGCCCAGTTCAGATCGTCTAGCTGTGCAAAGCGGCTGGCTTCCGGCAGAAAATTACGTTTAGCTATAAGGTGTGCCATGGTAGGGTTCTTGCCTTGCAGAAAAGCAACCACATCGTCTATAGTTTGTATATAATCTTCCTGCAGGGCAATTATCCTCTTAGCATTCTCTGATAGTTCACTATCCATGTTCAGCTGAGAGAATAACTTCAACAATCCCTGCTTACAGAATAAAGTCAAAGTAACCTCTATACCCAGGTCCGATTGAAAGGAAGGAATACTCTTGGTATTTAAAAAACCTTTCAGGTATGCGGTAGCCGGGTAGGGCGTATTTAACTGTGTAAAAGGAGGAGTTATTAAATAAACAGGGGCACTCAAATGAAAACTATTTAAAATGCAAAAATACCTTAAATAATGTTAGCAAAAGCCCAATGCCTGCCTATTTGCAGCACTTAAACCGTATCAGTGTCATTTTAGCTATTTTTGCCCTCCAATTCATAAAATATATAATGGCAACAACAAAAATTACAGTCAACAGTAATGGCTCTTTAAGGGTAGAAGGCGATATTGAAGTAGTAGATAAAAATGGTAACGTATATGACCTCGGCGGCAGGCAAATAGTTTCGTTCTGTCGTTGTGGTCAGTCCAAAAATAAACCATTCTGCGACGGCTCACACAAAGGCCATTTTGAGCATGAGGCAATAGCCTTTAACCTGCCTCCTAAAAAAGAAGCGTAATATTTAAACAAAGCCATTCTTAGAATGGCTTTGTTATAACGTAACTGCGGTAACGAAAGCTCTACGCACTTCCCCTCTAAAAATATTTTTTCCATTTCCGGTGATAATAACGTAATTTCTTACACTATTAATAAACCGTATAGTTGTATGGAACAAACGGAAGACAAACAACTGGAACAAATATATCGCGAGACCTTTCCCATAGTTGCCGGGCTGGTAAAGAAAATGGGAGGAGATTTGTCGACAGCAAAGGACATTTTTCATGATGCATTGATTATCTATCTTGAAAGATCCCGGCTTAATACATTACATATACGCACTTCGCCCCAAAACTATATCCTTGGCATCGCCAGGATATTATGGAAAAGGAAATTTAATGATGAGCTGAAGTATGCTGTTTTAGATGACACTGATTATGAAAT
>JAFDXS010000117.1 GCA_018267795.1 Bacteroidota bacterium
CTTCCGTTTCTGCCAGTTTATCCTCTACGGCATCCCATGCCTGCTTCATGGCAAAGTTTTCAGCTTCCCATCCTGCCGAGTTAGTGCTGGTATATTTACCATCCTTATCTACAGCATACACAAGCTTCCGCAGCTTTTCACCACCTTTAAAATTCCTTTCGTCCTGCGGCACTTCGTTTATATTCATAGATATACACTGTGTTATTGCGAAAATACTATAAAAAACATACCTATCTGCTAAGATAAACGATAACGGGGAAGTGGTCGCTATACCCATTTATCCAGTGTGTACCTGCAAAAGAGCGATGCGGCTGCCCTTCAAATTTTTTATAGTGGTCCACCAGGAAGTCTTTATTGAATATCTCAGCTTTATCAAAATGCCATCGCCCCCCATGTTTCAAAAAAGCCCCTGAAAGCATTATCTGGTCAAATAAATCCCAGTGGTGTTTGTATGCTAGCGATCCCTGTCCATTATTATATAGTTCAGCCATCGGGTCATAAAGTTCTGTGGCCTGTACATTTTTATCACCTTTTGCGCCCAGCACTTGCGTTACGCTCGCATCTGTTGGGTTATCATTCAGGTCGCCCATTACTATTACCTTGGCTGTAGGTTGCCGTTTCATTATTTCATCTATCGCATCCCGGTCTACTTTAGCTGCAGTGGCCCGTTTTGCATCGCTTTCTCCTTCTTCCCCTCTGCGCGATGGCCAGTGGTTCACAAACACATGCACCGTATCACCTGCCAGTATGCCCAGCAAATGCAGTACGTCACGTGTATTTTCTTTATCACCCATGCCCCCCAGCTCCACATGCAGCGGCGTTGCTTTTATCAGATGAAAATACTTTGGGTTATACAGCAATGCCACATCGATCCCCCGCTGGTCAGGCCCGTCAAACCATGCATATTGATAATGCCTGTCTGCTATTTCAGTTTGCTGTACCAGGTCATTTAGCACATGCCCGTTTTCTATCTCTGCCAGCCCTATTATGGCAGGCCCCTCGGGCGTATTTTCATTTCCCAGTTGCTGTATAGCTGTCGCTATATTATGTAGTTTGCTATGATAGATGCGTTCCGTGTAGTGATACTTCCCCTCAGGAGTAAATTCTTCATCTTCTTTGCCCGGGTCATGTTGTGTGTCAAAAAAGTTTTCACAATTGTAGAATGCAATAGCTATTACGTGGCCACTATTTTTCTGTGCGCAGCTGCCAAGGCTTATGAGTAGTGCAGTGCAGGCAATAAGGAAGGTTTTCTTCAAGCTATAGTTTTTTAATGGTATGGCAAATAAAATGCAATATTGGGTTTAAAGAAAATGAATTTGATTGCGCGAAAATTAAGCTATTTTATGTCACTCAATCAACCACTGATATCAGAATTAAAGCACGAAGCCGCAAACACCCGAAAGATACTGGAAACTAAACACTTGATTTATTTTAGCAATAAAGGCTGCTGAATGGCGGCCTTATAATTTGTGTTCAATAATTACTAATTTTACGCAAAATCCTTATCATATGAAGTTTCCTTATGTTAATACCTTTTTACTCTCAATATTTTTACTAATAGCATGCCCATCATTTGTCCGAGCTCAAAATATCATTAGTACAGCTTTTGGCACTGGTGTTGCGGGTTCTGCTGGCGATAGCGGACTGGCAAGAAACGCAGAGTTTAATGGGCCATATGGGTTATGTATATCCCCATCCGGAGATATTTACATAGCAGAATATAATGGCGGCCGCGTTCGTAAAATAAATGCTGATGGAATTGTTACAACAGTGGCCGGTACAGGAAGTATAGGAGTCTTCGGTGACGGCGGACCCGCTATCAATGCTACCTTAATAAACCCAACAGGACTATGTCTTGATAAGAAGGGGAATCTCTATATCGCTGACTATCATACAAATACTGTTAGAAAAGTTAATAGTTCAACTGGAATAATTACTACGATTGCAGGTGACACACTATCATGGCGTCATGAAAATACCGGTGACGGTGGACCAGCAACGGCAGCGCATTTGCAAGGGCCGACAGATCTTTGTATAGATTCAATAGGCGATCTCTATATTGTAGATGATATTGCTGTGAGAAAAATAGATACAGCTGGAATTATATCTACTGTTGTGCGTAACCTTCATTTCGCTTCTAGTATATGCATTGATAAACACAACAATTTATATATCGCGGATGAATTTAACTTTGTAGTCAAGAAATATGATGCGGTGTTAGACTCTGTGTATGTTATAGCCGGTAACATAGGGGTGCGCGGATATTCAGGTGACAGCGATTTGGCGAATAAAGCATTGCTTGGTAAGCCAAAGTATTTATTTCTTGATAGCGCAGAAAATCTTTATATTACTGATGCAGGCGATTATTTAGTTAGGAAAATAGATGCTGCAACAGGAAAAATATATACAGTTGCCGGTCAATTTGGATTACAGGGATATTCTGGTGATGGCGGTCTTGCAACAAATGCTGAATTTTGCTTGCCATTTGGCTGCGTGACGGATAAACAAGGAAATATCTTTATTGCCGATGAATGTGACAATGTTATTCGTAAAATAAATGTAACAACGACAATATCCGGTACTATTTACAGAGATACTGTTACTGCACCTGCCTTTTCCTTTTTTAAAGTCTTACTCATAAAATATGATTCCGTCACCGGAATTATTTCTGCAGTTGACTCTACATATACAAATGGTAAGGGAAGCTCATTTTACACATTTGGTGCAGAGCCGACAGGAAATTACCTTGTAAAGGCATTCATCACTAATAATGACACTTCTGGTATTGGTTATGTACCTGGTTATAGTGATTCAAGTCTTTATTGGAATGCTGCAAAAACAGTTTCTTACACAAGCGGTACCCCAGTTACAGCAAACATTTACCTGAAAAAAGACAGCCTTACATCTGGCCCAGGTTTTATCAGTGGGAGTGTACTGTTGGGGGCAGGCAAAACTACAGGTGGCTCGGTTGGTGATCCGGTAAGCGGGCTGACTATCTATCTCGAGGACGCTTCGGGGAAATTAATAAAACACACGGTAACGAATGACAGCGGTAAATACTCATTTGATAATCTTCCTGCAAATAGCTATAGTGTTTTCCCTGAAGACTTAGGCTTTAAAACGATCCCATATCCGGTAACAATTGGCGGTGCTAGCCTCAGATTTACCTACGCTAACTTCAAAAAAACCTCTAAATATATTGAACCAGCTTATACCGGAGTGTCAATAGTAGATAATACTCCGGGGATCTCTGTATCACCCAATCCAGGTAACGGTAAATTTTTACTGCAGTGGGATAATCTAAGTTCGGTTTCAGAAATTGTAGTAACAGATATAACAGGCAGACAAGTATTTAATCAGCCATTATCTGCAAAAAGCGGCAGGACGATTTTGAATATTTCCAATCTCGTTTCCGGTGTATATTTCCTTGAATTAACCGGAGATAATGTCCGGCTGGTTCGCAAACTTATTATCCAACACTAAGTAGCTTGCTCATAAAAGCATAAAAGCTACCATTCGGTAGCATTTATAACTATACAGATAACACCCGTATCATATCCAGCATATCCTTGCTCATTGGGGCGTTTTGCTTTATCACATTAGTAAATGGGGTATAGGCAATCTCACCATTTATTATCCCCAGCATTACCTGTGTTTTGTTTTCCATTAGGGCTAGTACAGATGCATATCCCAGCCTGCTTGCCAGCACCCTGTCTGCAAAGCTTGGTGAGCCACCTCTTTGTATGTGTCCCAGCACGCAGGTGCGCGTATCCAGCATCGGGAAGCGTTCTTTCACGCGGTCATACACTTCTTTTGCGCCTCCCAGTTCTTCTCCTTCAGCTACTACCAGTATATGCACGGTCTTTTTTCTTCTTTCGTCATGGTCTATCCTGTCCAGTATTTCATCCATATTGCGCTCCTGCTCAGGTATCAGTATGTCCTCAGCGCCGCAGGATATGCCACTGTTTATGGCTATATAGCCCGCGTCTCTCCCCATCACCTCTACTACAAACAGGCGGTCATGCGCTTCAGCCGTATCGCGTATTTTATCTATTGCTTCTACAGCAGTATTTACAGCAGTATCAAAGCCTATAGTGCTATCAGTGCCTGATAGATCTTTGTCTATAGTACCGGGCAGGCCCACCGCCGGTATAGTAAATGATTCAAAAAATTCAACGGCTCCCCGAAAAGTACCATCGCCGCCTATCAGTACCAGTGCTTCTATGCCGTGTTGCTGTAGTTGGTTGTATGCTTTTTGCATTCCTTCTTTGGTCATAAACTCTTTACTACGCGCTGTTTTTAGTATTGTGCCACCCCTACCAATGATATTGGCCACATCGGTAGTCTCCATTTTGTGGATGTCACCCTCTATCATTCCCTGGTAGCCGCGTCTTATGGCATATACGTCTATCCCGTAGTATATAGCTGTTCTTACTACCGCCCTTATGGCAGCATTCATACCCGGACTGTCACCACCCGACGTTAGAATACCTATTTTCTTTAATGTGCTTTTCATAATATATTGATACAGTAAGTTACATAAATCCGCTGTAGTCACTTACCATTTTAAGACTGATTATAATTTTATAACACTAATAAAATGTGCGCCAAAAGGGTCCGTTTGGACATTAAAATTCCACTTTTTTTAATTTTATGCCTTATTTACAGGTAGTTTTTCGGTATTTTGCCCCATATTTTATGAGCCGCATTCGCCATTTTTTATTTCTTATTGTTATCCTTCTTTCCGCTTTTGTTGCTGCAAATGCACAGGTTCCTGAATCTTCGTGGCCCTCGCCTGAGGTAGAAGATATGTATAAGCAGGGACGCGAATACCTGATGGCGGGCAATTTTCAGCAGGCCATTATCACTTTCCAGCAGGGCATACAGTTGGCCCCTAATCAATTAGTTTTATTCCGCGACCTTGGCAAAGCATATTACCTGGCCGGCGATTATAAAAACGCGCAGGCTACGCTCGAGCCCATATTAAAAAGTGAGCAGGCAGATGATATTAGTTTCCAGACAATGGCAGCATCCCAGGCTGCTGTAGGAGAGAAGAAAAAAGCAAAATCTACTTTACAAAAAGGCCTGGAGCGCTTCCCTAATTCCGGCATACTGTACCATGATATGGGCAAGCTGTACGAGGCGGAAAACGAGCTGGTATATGCCTTGCAAACCTGGCTCGATGGCATCCATAAAGACCCCACCTATCATATAAATTATTACGAAGCTGCCCGTATGTATATGGATACGAAAAAGGTAGTATGGGCAATAGTATATGCTGAAATATTTGTAAACATCGAAAGGCAAACGCCGCGCTCCGATGAAATAAAGAGCATGTTGTTTGAAGCCTATAAGCAGCTATACACTACAATGCCTGTTGGTGCTGTTCCTAAGTTTGGAAAGAAAAAAGAAGAGGCGGATAAGGATAATAACTTTGAAGAAGCGGTGCGCAGTACATACATGAGGCTTGCCCCGGTAGTAAGCGACGGTATTACAACTGAAAACCTAACTATGCTCCGCACCCGTTTTCTTATGGACTGGGATCTTAGGTATGCACAGAAATATCCTTTCAGCTTATTTTATTACCAGGACGAATTAATTCGCAGCGGCAATTTTGATATATATAATGAATGGCTCTTTGGCAAAACAGATAACGAACAGGAATTTGAGGCATGGAAAAAATTCCATGCTGAAGCTATGCCGCAGTTCGAAAAGTGGGCTGCCGAGCACCCCATTCAGCCTATTGCAGCCGATTTTTATAATGACATGAAGGTTGATGACATCTTCTCTAAAAAGAAAAAATAATATAAACGTTAAAATAAAATGGCAAACTATATATAGCTGGTAAATACACTACTTTTGCTTGCAATATTGCCGTCTCATATCATGATATTTAATAACAGGTCCATTCTCAATAAGCTAAACATTGCTGTGCTTTTTTTATTCACTGCTTTATCTACTTATGCCCAATCTACGAATGCAGATAAGATTGTAGCCATTGTTGGTAAAAACAAAATTGTGCTCCAGTCCGATATTGATGCTCAGTTGATTCAGGCAAAACAGCAGTCTCCTGGCTATAATGAGGATATTCTAAAGTGTCAGTTATTGCAGCAAATGATTGTGCAGAAATTATTGGTTGAACAGGCCGACAGGGATAGTGTGGTGGTAAGTGACGATGATGTGGATGCTACGCTTGATAATCGTGTGCGTTACTTTATACGCATGTATGGCTCTAAAGAAAATCTGGAAAAGGTGTCAGGTAAGACTGTTTATCAGCTTAAGGATGAATACCGCGATGTAATTAAAGAAGGTATGCTCTCTGAAAAAGAATCTGGTCAAATATTGCAAAATGTAAAGATTACCCCGGCTGAAGTGAAATCCTTTTATGATAAAATACCTGCAGATAGCTTGCCATTGTTGCCTGCTACGGTAGAGATAGGGCAGATAGTAATTGACCCGCCTGTAAGTCCTGAAATGAATGACTACGCACGTACTAAGCTGGAAGGCATACGCAAACGTATAGTAGATGGAAAAGAAAGCTTTGAAAGCCTCGCCGGTATATACAGCGAAGACCCGGGCAGCCGCGACAACGGTGGTCGTATAAATGATGTAAGCAGGAATGGAGGTGGCTGGGCGCCTGAGTTTGTTACTGCTACCTTCAAGCTGCAGGATGGCGAAGTATCACCCGTTATCAAGACTAAGTTTGGGTATCACATCATACAGATGATTTCCCGCAAAGGCGACGAAGCAGATGTAAGACATATATTAATACGCGGACAGGTTACTACCGCTGATTTTAAAACGGCGATGGACAAACTAGATAGCGTGCGTTCAGAACTGATCGCAGGTAAAATTACTTTCCCTGAGGCGGTAGGTAAATATTCTACTGACGATGCTGCAAAGCGCACTGGTGGTATGATAGCTGACCCAAACACCGGCAACACGCAAATAGAAATGAGCAAGCTCGATCCTGCAATGATTATGGTATTAGATAGCCTGCAGCCTGGCTCTTTTTCTCATCCGCATGTGTTCACTAACGATGCTGGTGACAAATCTTGCCGCATAGTTTTTCTGAAAACACGCACTGCCCCACATAAGGCAAACCT